>NZ_JBSFUA010000021.1:0-133243 GCF_053591555.1 Crossiella sp. NPDC003009
CAGGGCAGCCCACTGCTCATCGGTCAGCTCATGACGACGCACCACGAACGTGATCAAAGCAGATCACACCAGCCGCTTTGAAAACGCCCCCTAGGGCCTGTCCTCAAAGGTGGTTCGTCTGACGTGCTTTGATCTTGTGTTGTGGTGCGCAGGCATGAGCTGACTGATGAACAGTGGCAGGCGTTGCAGCCGTTGTTGCCGGTGTCAGGCGCGAGGGGGCGTCCTCGTGTGGATGGCCGGCGTGTGATCAACGGAATGTTGTTCAAGGCCAAGACCGGGGTGTCGTGGCGTGATCTGCCCGAGCGGTACGGGCCGTGGAAGACGGTCTACAACCGGTTTTGGCGGTGGTCGCGCAACGGCACCCTGACCATGCTGGTGGCGAAGGTGCGGGTGATCGCGGAGGCGATCGACGAGCTGGACCGGAGGTCTCGGTCGACTCCAGCATCGTGCGCGCTCATCAGCACGCGGCCGGCGCCCGCCGCAGGCGTGGTCACACAGGGGGCGAGCGGGTCGTGTGGCGAGCAGACCGAACCAGATGATCATGCTATCGGCCGGTCACGCGGCGGTCCGTCCACCAAGATCCACCTGGCCTGCGACGGACACGGACGCCCGCTGACAACGGTGCTGACCGGCGGGAACACCAACGACTGCACCATGTTCGACACCGTGCTGGCCGGCGTGTGGTTCCCCCGGGCAGGGCCGGGACGGCCGGTCACGCGGCCGAGCAGGGTGATCGCGGACAATGGTTACTCCAGCCACGCCATCCGCGCTCATCTGCGCCGCCGCGGCATCCGGGCGAGCATCCAACCGGGCTCGCCGAGGCCGGGCGGGTGGCCGTCCACCCGCTTTCGATCCCGTGATCTACAAGCGCCGCAACGTCGTCGAACGCTGCTTCAACCGGCTCAAACAGTTCCGCGCGATCGCCACCCGCTACGACAAGACCGCACTGTCCTACCAGGCCATGATCGACCTGGCCACCCTCACCATCTGGCTTTGAGGACAGGCCCTAGGTCTGAATGCCATCGACTACCGGGGTGGTCCGCTGTCGTGCGCGTTCTGATCGGCTATCGACGCGGCGAGCATGACCACGGCGTCGTCGACCGCGCCGTCGGCGAGGTTGCCGTAACCCAGGACGAGGCAGTCGGCCGGTTCCCGGCGGTCCATTCGGTAGGTCCCCAGATCGACCAGCCGAAGCCCGCGCGCGGCCGCGGCCGTGACGACGTCGGCCGCGTCGATGCCGTCCCCGAGGTGAGCTACCAGGTGCAGGCCGGCGGCCGACCCGGTGACCTGACACGCCGGCAGCCGGGTGCGCAGCGCGTCGAGTAAGGCGGCCCGCCGGGCCCGGTAGCGCTGTCGCACCGACCGCAGGTGCCGGTCATAGCCACCGGTCCGGATCAGACGGGCGAACGCCAGTTGGTCCAGTACCGGCGGACCGGACCGGACGGTGCCGCTCGCCTGCAGCATCCGGCGCCACTGCGGCGGCGCGACCACCCAACCGATGCCGAGGGCCGGTGACAGCGTCTTGCTGACCGAACCGAGCAGCACCACTCGCTGCGGGCACATTCCCTGGACCGCGCCCAGCGGGCGGTGGTCGTAGCGGAACTCGGCGTCGTAATCGTCCTCCAGCACCACCCCGTCGATCCGCCGCACCCACTTCACGAGCGCGGCGCGCCGCTCAGCGGTGAGCGTGACGCCGGTCGGAAACTGGTGGGCTGGCGTGGTGAGCACCGCCCGGACCGTCGGATCGCGGTCCAACTCGGCCACCCGCAGGCCCTGCTCGTCCACCGGGACAGGCATGACGGTCAGCCCTGCTTCGCGCGCCACGTGGTGCAGCCGCGTCCAACCTGGATCCTCGACGGCCACGCGGGTGATCCCCGCCGCGTGCAAGGCCCGGAACAGGCGGGCGGCGCCGTCGGTGACGCCCGTGGAGATCACGATGTCGTCGGTGTCCGCCACGACGCCCCGTGAGCGGCGCAGGTGCTCGGTCAGGACCCGGCGAAGCTCGGGGTGTCCGCCCGGCGGGGGAAAACCCAGGTCGGGGAACGGCGCCCGCCGCGCCTGGTCGCGGACCGCCTCGCCCCACCGGGCGCGCGGGAAGGCCCGCAGGTCCGGCAGGCCCGGGGTCAGGTCGAATCGGGTCTGTGGTACTGACGGTCGGTCGGCGTCCGACGGTGCGGGCACTGTGTCAGGAGTCCAGCGCACCCTGGTGGCCGACCCGACCCGCGCGTCCAAATACCCCTCAGCGACCAGCTGCGCGTACGCCTGCGTGACGACCCAGCGGGAACAGCCCAGGTCGGCGGCCAGTGTTCGGCTCGGAGGCAGCGCACTGCCCGCGGGCAGCCGCCCGGAGCGGACCGCCACCCGCAGCGCGCGGGTCAGCCGCTCGTGCTTCGCACCCTCCCCTGGGAGGTCGAGCAGCGCGCTCCACGCGAGATTGGTTCGGGATTCCTCCATACGAATGGATCGTAATGCCGGGCCAATCGCCGTTAGCGTCATCCGCGATCACCACAGGAGGTCACATGGAACAGCGGACCTTGTCCGACGGCGGGTTGGGGCTCAGCGCGAGTGCGCTGTGCCTGGGCACCATGCACTTCGGCACGACGGTCGACGAACGGCGGGCGTTCGCCATCCTCGACCGGTTCACCGACGCCGGCGGCACGTTCATCGACACCGCCAACACCTACGCGTTCTGGGTGCCTGGCGGCACCGGCGCGGAGAGCGAGGAGCTCTTAGGCCGATGGCTGGCGTCCCGGCGGGCCAGGGACCGGGTCGTGCTGGCCACCAAGGTGGGCGCGCTGCCCGACCCGCTGGGCGCTACCTGGCCGCAGCACGCGGAAGGGCTGTCCCACAAGGTGGTCCGGGCCCAAGCCGAGGCCAGCATGCGCCGCCTGGGCGCCGACCACCTCGACGTCTACTTCGCCCACATCGAGGACCGTCGCACACCGTTGGAAGACACCGTGGCCACTTTCGCGTCGTTGGTGACCGACGGCCTGGTTAGGGTTACCGGGTGCAGCAACCACGCCGCCTGGCGCATCGCCAAGGCCCGTGAGATCGCCAGGACCGCGGGGCTGCCCGGCTTCACCTGTGTCCAGCAGCGCCACAGCTACCTGTGGCCGCGGCCGGACGCCAAGTTCGGTGCGAACCCGCACATCAGTGACGAGCTGCTCGACTACGCGCGCGAAGAGCCCGACCTGACAGTGCTCGGCTACTCGGTGCTGCTGTCCGGCGCGTACACCCGCTCCGACCGGCCCCTGCCCGAGCAGTACGACCACGAGGGCAGCAGGCGTCGGCTGGCGGTGCTGACTGACGTGGCGAAGGAGTTGGGCGCAACGCGGAACCAGGTGGTCCTTGCCTGGCTGCTGCGCGGCGAGCCTCCGGTGCTGCCGGTGCTCGGCGTCAGTTCGGTGAACCAGCTCGACGAGTGCCTCGGCGCCCTGGAGCTGGAGGTGGACGACGAGCTGCGGGACCGCCTCGACAACGCCTCATGACCTTGCGCGACCCCACCGTCCGGGCATTGACGAGGCAAGGCGATACAACTGCTGGGACTGGGGGGTCAGTGTGACGCAGGTGAGGGACGACGGGGCAGGCGGTTCGGTGGTGTGTGTGGTCACCGCCGAGGACGGTGCCCCGGGGCATGTCCCTCCTGTGGGGTGTTCGCCACCCGACTGAAGGGCTATCGCACCACCCGAGGCACCTGTCCTGCGGTGGGCGTCCCGTGCGCATCCGGTGGCGAAGGCGCAGGTACTGCACCGAACCTGCCCGGTCCAACCTGGCCGAACTGCTCGCGGCCAAGGGCGTGCCGGGCTTCGGCGTCGGCAGCTTCTCGGCCGCCATGCCCGGCGTCATCCTGGCCGTCACCCCCAAGAGCGAGACGTCGAGCGCCATGAGCTTCAACTACGTCGTCCGCAGCGTCGGGTACTCCCGGGCAGCGCCATCGGCGGCCTGATCCTCGCCGCGGGCACCTGCCCCGGCCACCTCTTCCCCGACGACAGCGCCTACACCACCGCGGCGCTGGTCGGCATCGGCGCCATGGCGGTCACGACGCTGACAAGCCTCCCCTCGCCCGCCGACGCTCACCCGAGACCAATCCGATCACAGCCCCATCCGGTTGATCGACGTCGTCCCCGTCGGCTCGCTGACCCACAGCGCGCCGGCGATGGATCTGAGTATGTTTCTGATGATCAATTCCGAACGCAGGAGGAACCGTGGCCAAGGGCTACTGGGTCAGCGTCTACCCCACCATCACAGACCCTGAGGGGCTTGATGTCTACAACGAACTGGCCGGTCTGGCCGTCAAGGCCGCAGGCGGGCGGGTGCTCGCCGGCATCGGCAGCCGGGTCGTCGCACACGAAGCCGGAATCGCCGAGCGCGTTGTCCTGATCGAGTTCGACAGCTTCGAACAGGCGGTCGCCGCATACGAGAGTGCGGCCTACCAGAAGGCGCTGGCCGAACTCCCCGACGGCTTCGAGCGCGACTTCCGCATCATCGAAGGCCTCGACTGACGATCGAGGCTGCGTCGGCGACGAACACCAAGCCGACTGCCGGGATCACCCCGACTCGTCAGCGCGCCGCACCGTCGCGAACAGCGCCAGGCCAGTGGTATCGGCAGTGATGTTCAGTCCGGCGACGGTTCCCGGCGGCGCGGCGGCACGGACGTTGGCCTCGATGTCGGCGGGGGTGCGTTCGACGAGGTTCCAGCGGCCGATGTGGGCCCCGTCAAGACCCTGACAGCGGATCGTGCCCACCCGGGCACGGTCAAGTTCGAAGACCCGTCATGTCCCGGGCGCCGTGGGTGATCACGGCTCACCTGCGTGTCGTGGCCGGTGCGTGCTGAGGTCGGTGACGCCGCTGCGGGCCGCGAGTTCGTTGGCGGGTCGGGTGTTGTCCACGGTGAGCCGCCGGATGTGTTCCTCGTAGAGTTCTACGTGCAGGCACAGTTGTTCGTTCTCCTGCCGCAGCTTGGTGTTCCGCTCGCGCAACTCCTGCGCAGCTGTTGGAGCTGACGGTGCTGCGGGGGTTCGGCTGGCGGCGGTCACGGCGCGGAACCGCTCGACGACGACTGGGTGGTTGCGGTAGAGCGTGGGCCGGGTGATCCCGGCGCGTTCGGCCAGGGCACTGATGCTGGCGCGGGCGGTCCCGGCGCGCGTCAGCGAGCAGGGTGTCGGCGATCTCCTGGATCTCGGCGTCGGTGGACGTGCCGCAGTTCATCAGGTGTCCTGCGGTGGGGCGGCGGGTTCCAGGAGGTCGCCGATCTGTTCGCGCCGTTGTCGCAGGCGTTCACGCACGTTGGGTGCCAGCGCATCCCCGGTGGTGAGCGCGACGCTGCGGCACGCCAGCGGCTGGCACTCGCCGAGCGAGGAACCTTGTTGGGTGCCGTTGTGGCACAGGGCCCGGTCGGGGTTGTGCACGCAGGTGACGTAGCGGCCGGGATAGACGTGCTGGTCGTGCCAGGCGACCAACGCGGCCAGCTGGCGGCGGTCGCGGGGCAGGGTACCTGGGAACCGGACGTGCCGACCGTACTCCCGAAGTCCGTGGGCGGTGCAGTAGTCGTTAATCCAGGTAATGAACCCGGCGATGTCGTCGTTCGAGGCGCGGCCACTAAGCCCTTCGTTGGTGTGCGGCTTGCCCTCTCGCTGCCCACGGTGGTGATGGCTGGTCGGCAGCGCCGCGAACAGCCACTCCTGCTCGGCGGGCTGCAGCTGTTCCAGGACCCGCACGGCCTGCGCGACCGGGGCACCGACGACCCAGGTGGCTTCCACGCCCAGCGGGGTGCCCTCGACCCTGAACGCCCTGCTGGTCACCTTGTACCGGGCCAGGCGTCCTTCGGTGTCGGCCTCGACGGTCAGACACCTGCGGCGCAGATGTTTCACCTCGCTGTCGCCCATGCCCGACAAGTAGGCGATCACGATGTAGCAGGCCGCGTTCAGCCGCTGTTCGTAGCGCGAGTAGGCGCGGTAGGACATGCGCTCCAGCCACTGGCGCCCGTCGACCTGCGCGGTCATCGGGCACCACAGGTAGGCGTCGTCGTCGATGCCGAGCTCGGCGATCGCCTGCTCGATGAGCACCCAGTTGCTGGCGCACTTCAACGAGTTGCGGGCGATGTCCACTTCGCGGGCCAGGTGGGAGATGCTCAGCCCGACCGGGCCACCCGGCAGCGGCCGGCCCGCCTCGCGGTAGCGCTCCAGCACCGCGATCAGGTGGGGTTGAGCGGTCTTGCTGCCCGCCGCGCGGTGTCCGTGCCGGCGCCGCCAGTGACAGGAGTAGAGGTGCGCCCATTCGGCGCGGGCGCCCAGGATGTCGCCGGCGAACTCCTGCACGTATCGCAGGGCCCAACCCAGCAGCGGACCGAGGACGGCCTCGGGAATGCGGCCGGTGGTGTTCTCGCCGGTTCCCTGGCTGACGCCTTCATCCCAGCGTTCCAGCGACGCCGGGTCGAAGCCGAGCCGGTCGCTGATCAACCGATCGCGGTAGACCCACAGACGGCGGACGGTCGCTCGCAGCCCAGCCCGCCAGGTGGCGGACACGCCAAGCCCAACCAGGTGCGTGCGATAGGCGTCCACCGTCTGCGGCCCCACCTCCGCCAGCGACGGGACGCCCTGATCGGCGGGCCATTCGAAGAAGATCTTCAACCGGGTGAACTCGACCCGGATCGTGACGATCCGCGGTCGACGCTGGCTCTCCGGGAGCTCGCCGGACAGCTGCGCGTAGAAGAGCTCCTCGGCCACCAACCGATACCGGCCGGGCAGAGTCGCGAAGTCCAGCTTCAGACTGCGTTGCCGTTTCTGCAGCACCGCCGGGGACAGATCCCACACGTCCTCGCCGAACCTCGCAGTCGAATCCAGGTCAACACCGTTTCGCAGCGGAGTCTGCGCGAAGATCAGGGCAACCGAGCTGACCGGCGTGTCGTCGGAGTGGCCGTGTGCCGTGGTCATGCGGTTTCCCTCGGTCCTTCCAGCAAGTCCAACGGCGTCGCGGCACGGCCATCGGCCCCTGACCGGGCTTGGTCCACTTCTGCGGGCGTGAACGTGGGCAGGATGTCCTCGGTGATCGACAGCCAGACCTGGCCGTATCGGCGCCACCATTCCTCGCGCCGGTTCCACTCCAGCGGTGCTCCAGCTCGGCGAGCAGGTCGAGCAGGCTCGGCAGATGTTCGGCGGTGACGATCGCGTTGCGGCAGGCAAAGCAGGCCAGGAACGAGGCCCGGCACACGCCCTCGTTGAACGGGCTGTTCCCGATGCCGGTGCACGAGGCGAACACCGTCGCCGTGGCGCGGCTGTCCGCATCAGCGTCCACCACCGGCACCGGTCCACCATTGCCCTCCAAGTTGTTGGTGGGCGGCTCGCGCGGCAGCTTCGGCGTTGGTCACCGCCTCGGCGACCACCTCCTCGGCCCAGTCACGAACCGTGGGATCGCCGGCGAGGTAGCTGGCGAACAGCAGGTCCTGGGTGCTGGTGCGCACCGCTGAGGGGAGATGCCCGCCGACGGCGCGGGTCGTGCGCCGCTCCACCGTGATCTTGAGCCGGTTCAACGTCAGCTCCACCAGCGCACCGTTCTCGGTCAGGCCGTGCCGCCGCGCCCACCGGCTCAGCGCCAGCCCCCGCGACAGGGTGGCGGCGAACGGGTCGGCGTGCCCTCGCCGACGAAGGCGTCCCGGACGCCGTCGTTGAGCCACACCGACCACGCCGTCGTCGAACTGCTGAACGCCCGCGACCGCTCGGTGAGTTCCAGCAACAATAGGTAGAACCCGCCCGGCGTGTGCAGTTGCCGACTGGGCGGCCCGATCTCCCAGACCACATCGCTGAACCAATGCCCGGCACCGCGGCGCCGCTTCACCGCCTGAACCTGCACCGCCTGATCCTCCAGCCGCCGGTGCTCAGCGGGCAACTCCTTGATGGTCTCGCCGTTGCGCCCCGACACCGCCACGCCGAGCACGATCAGTGGAGCAAGATCCACGCTCACCAGGAACAACCGGCTGGCGTAGGCCATCCGCGCCGGCGGATCTGGCGCCCCCGTCGGGAACCGAAAGCTCGGGACCTCGCCCGTCGCGGCCAGCTCCACCAACTCGGCCGCCTCACGACGCTGCTGAGCGCTGAGCCCGGCCTCCTCTGTCGAAGCCGCGGCCAACAAGCGTTCACCGGCCCGGATACGGTCCCGGATCCGGGCCACGTCCGAGCGGGCCGCCCGCACGATCTGCGCAAACACCTCGTCGCTGTAGCCCGGCACACCCGTGGCCGTAGTGCGGTTGACCATCAACTGCCCCGTGGTCAGCCAGGCTCGGGTCTCCGGCCTCATGCGCTCGGCGGGCACCTCCATCAACACGCGGCAGATCCGGCGCATCTCCGCCATCACCGCGACCTCGCTCATGGCAGCCAGCCGATCAAGCCGGAAGCGCCGCAGGTGCGCCTCCGTGATCTCGCCGATCGTCTCCGGTCGCCGCCCCAGCAGCCTGGCCAGGAACGCCGCGAACCGCCGCAGCGACTGCCACGCATTGTTCGCGCTGGTAAACGTGTGCAACGTGCCGGTGTACCCGGTCCGCACCGCGAACGCCGCCGCCAATTCCGCGCGCATGCCCGGCACCGGAAGTTCGCCGAAGTCGTAGCTGCGCCGACGATCATCCCGGCCCTCGAACTTGACCTCCAGGCCCTCGCCAGCCGACTTGACCGCGGCAGGGGCCTGATAGACACCCGCCGGCTGAGTCGATGTCCGACCGCGGCGCGTCGTGGCGCGGCGTGACCCGCCAACCCGCTCGGACGCACTCACGCAGTACGCTCGCTGAGCTCGGCGCCGCCGGTGGTGATCAGCTCGCTCTGCGCGTCCTCGGTCTCCAGTGCAAGGTCGGCCGCACGCAGCAGGCGTGGGTCTTCCCAGGCAGCGCCGACCAGGGCCACGCGTGTCTCCATCCCCAGTTCGGCCAAGGTGTGCAGGTAGATCTGGGTCGTTTCGACCGAGCGGTGCCCGAGCCGACGGCGGACCCAGTCCAGCGGGTCACCGAAGACCATGTGGTAGTTGCGGCGCTGCTCGGGGTTCATCGCGCCCAGCACGCTGAGGTGCCCGCGTTGCAGTTGTTCCAGGGGGGTCACGGCGAAGCTGTGCCGGAGCGCGTGCGGATGGCAGTAGATCACCAGCCCCGCCCGTCCGCATCGGTCGCTGGCGGCGCGGAACACCGACTTCCACGCGTGCGAGGTCAACGGCATCCCGTCCCCGCCCAGCCACAACGCCGCGGGTGCCAGCCCGTCAACCGTGCGGCGCAGTAGCCGGCTCCGCTGCTCGGGGTCGAGTCGGTCGACGGCCATCCAACGGCCGCCCAGTCGCACGGCGGCTCGTGTCGGATGCTCCACGACCAGGGCGTCGGCGAGACGGTCGTAGCGGCCGGCCGCGCGGGCCCGCGCGACCGCCTCGGCCCGGTCGACCTCAACGTAGGTCCGCAGATCCCGCAGCACGCTGTCAGGGAAGTAGATGTTGCGGGCCGAGCCGAGCTTCGCGATCGACGCGGGCAACCACGACCGGTAGTAGCCATGAAACCCGTCCCGGTCCGGTACTTCGTAGACCGTCAGGCTCGATTGCTCCTCCAGCCGGAGACCGGTTCGGACCATCGTGTCGGCGTAGACGGCGTTGCGCGCGACTCGTGCGCCGCGAAACGTTGGGTCCGGCAGGCCATCTGGGCCATAACCCCGCAGCCCCACATCCCGCCACGTCCGGTACATCCGCGGCGGCAACCACTCCACCCGATCCCGGCGCACATCCGGCCGCCGTTCCGCCGCCGTCTCCAACTCGCGCTGCGAACCCCGATTCTGCGGGTGCGAACGCGCCCGGCGCTGAACAATCGGGGAGTGCTCGACGTGTCCACTGTGGATAGCCCACCGGTAGAACCCGTTGATCGAGAACACCTCACGGTCCCAAGTGGACGCCGCCACCAACGGCCCCGACTCGTCACGGCACCGCCAGTACTCACAGAGACCGTCGCCGCGAGCCTTGTAAACGCTTCATGCCGCTCCGTTCCACAGTGGAGTCGGCGGCGACGTGGATCCGACCGCAGCGTGGGAGCGCTCGCACGACAAGGGCCGGCTCGCGGCGAGCGAGCCGGCCCTTCGGGAATCAGCCGGTTTCAGCCGCGCACTTCACGTCGCTCGGACGCTGTCCACCGAGCAGGTACTCGGTGACCTTGTCGTTGGCGCAGTTGTTCTTGCCGAGCAGGTAGGCGCCGTGCCCGCCCTGGTCGACGGTGATCATCGCGGCCCGGTCACCGAACGCGCGGCGCGTCGAGCGGGCGCCGACGAGCGGCGTGGCGACGTCACGTTCGTTCTGCACCATGAGGATGTTGCGCGGTCCGCGGTCGGACGGCAGCACCTGCTTCTCCAGCGGCTTCGGCCAGAACGCGCACGGGTAGATGTTCGCCCCTGCGGCACCGAACATCGGGTACCGGACGCGGTCCACGGCGACGTTGCGCTCGTAAGTGCTGACAGACGAAGGCCACTGGGAGTCGCCGCAGATCACGTGGAGGCGGCCGGAGATCAGGCTTTCCATGCGCGGGACCTCCGGTACTTCCTGGGGCGGCAGCGGCTGGTCGTTGTCGAGCGCCTTCCACTGCGCGGCCATCTTCGAGAACGCCGCGTCACCGGTGGCGAAGAGGCCGCCGAACACCAGCATCCGGAACTGCTGACCGGTGATGCCCTCGACGGACGGCTTCGCGTCCAGCCGGCCCGCGAGGTCGAAGTACTTGGCGCGCACCTCCTGCGACGTGGTGCCCAGCCCGTACTCGGGGTGTGCCGCCGCCCACTTCGCGAAGTCCGGGAACGTGTCCTCCACACCGGGGCCGTACATGCGGCCACCCTCGATGTCCCAGCCACCCTTGGGGAGGTTGCTGTCGAGCACGACGCGGTCGCTGGTCCTCGGGAACAGCGTGGCGTAGACCGAGCCCAGGTACGTGCCGTAGGAGTAGCCGAGGTACGAGGCCTTCTTCTCACCCAGTGCGGCGCGGATGCGGTCCAGGTCGCGGGCGATGTTCGCGGTCGTGTTGTACGGCAGTTCGTCGGCGGTCGACGACTTGAGGCACTGCTGTGCCATCGTCTTGACCTCCTCAGCCCGCTTGCGCACATCGGCCTGCGTCACGGCGTACGGCGGCACGCTGCCCGTAGACATCTGCGCATTGGTCAAGTTGCACGTGGCAGGCGAGCTGTAGCCGATGCCGCGCGGGTCAATGCCGATCACGTCGTACGCGTCCAGCACGCTCTGCGGCATTCCCATTGCCTTCAGGAAGAACGGGAACTTGAGGCCCTCGGCCGGCCCGCCGGGGTTGGTCAGCAGGATGCCCTTGCGCTTCTCAGGGCTCTTGCTGGCCAGCCGGCTGATCATGATCTCGGTCTGGCGGCCCTCCGGCTTGCGGTAGTCGAGCGGCACCTGGAGCTTTCCGCACTCCAGTCCGGAAACCGCCACGTCAGCGGGACACGCGACCCACTGCACCTGCTTCACGGGCGGTGCGGCGGACGCCACCCCCGGTACCGCCACCAGCGCTGCGGCGGCGGTCACCATCGTGGCCAGTGACAACGTTTTTCGCATTAGCAAATACCTCCCCGACGACGCGCCCCCTTCGGCGCGCCAAACCAATGAAATGTCAGCCGTTCATGCGGATCAGGACGTCGATCTGGGCCTTGTTGTAAAGCTCGGCCATGACCTTGACCATCGTCTGCACCGCGAACTTCTTGCCCCGCGGCGAATCGCCGTACATGCCGACGGCATCCGGGAACGCCGCACGCATCTCCTGCACGTACGGGAGCGCGCTCATGTGGTCGGCCAGGCGTTGGCGGGTCTCCTCGTCCGCGTCCGCGGGCAGGTTGTCGAACTCCACCATCGCGATGTCCTTCGAGTGGCTCCTCAACACCTCGTTGTAGGTGGCCAACGCCTCTGGTGAGAGCAACTGGGCGATCACGACGGTCGCCGCGCGGTCCTGCGGTGACAGGTTCGCCTCCGCGACCGTCGCCCCGATGTCGGGCGGCAGGTCGGTCGGCGCCTCCTGGCGCAGGATCAATGCCAGTTCGACGCGGATCCGTTGCAGCCGTTCGATCGTCGCGGCCAGTTCGGCGTCGAGTTCGCGCAACGCCTCGCCGGGATGTTCGTCCCCGTCACCGAGTTTCGCGATCTGCGTGAGCGACAGGCCGAGATCGGTGAGACGTTTGATCCTGAGCACCCGCACGAGATGGGTCACGCCGTAGCTCTTGTAGCCGTTGGAGCGGCGCTCGGGCTCGGCGAGCAGGCCCACGTCGTGGTAGTGCCGGATCGTGCGCAACGTCGTGCCGGCGAGATCAGCCAGCTGGCTGGTGCTCCACCCCACGACGTCTCCCTCCGTTCGGCCCTGACACGACCCAGTTGAAACTATGCCGCTGCGGCATGGTCAAGGCAGGCCGGATCTTTCAGACGAAGGTGTCGGGGAGAGTCCACTTTCGTCGCACGCAAAAGGCCCCGGTCAAGCCGACCGGGACCTTTTGTTGCGTTACAAGGACTTACCGGAACTGACCACCACGGGTGACAGCGCCGTAGGCGTCCACGATGCCGTGACCGTAGAAGCCGTTGAACTTCGAGTCACCCTCACAGGTGGCGTCGAATGCCGGCGTGCGGCCCACGTTGACGTATGAGACAGTGCGTGGGTTCGGGCAGGCGGGCTGGATCGCGGTTTTGTAGAGGACCTTCTCGACCTTGACCGGGCCGAGGCTGCGGCCGGGTTTCTTCTTGTATTTGCGGCCGTGCTCGCCGATGCCCAACGCAAGGTCCAGCCTGCACCATGCCCAAAAGAAGCGCGGTGAGTTAGCGCGCTAGAAGGTCCTGCGTAAGCGGAGGGGCCTGCACCCGCTCATCGGCATGAGCGTGCGTTCGGAGCTGCCAGATCCGGTGATGTCGTCTGCTTCTGGAAGTACTAAGTGCTCACCTGTGCCGTGATCGGCTGGTTCGAGGACTCCTTCTGTGTGAACGAAGGACGATGTGTTGCGCTGACCTGCGGAAATAGCGCTTCCGCAGGTCAGCGCGGAGCCGCTCAGATCCGTTGAAGCCCGTTTAGGGTCGTTCAGTTCGTAGTGTCGCTCCCAATCTGCTCCTTAGCGGTGCTCCCCACGGCCAACTCCGGGGATACGGCTACTCGTCGAACTTCATTGCCAGCGAGAATATCTGGAATCTCAGGAGGCCGGTTATGTGCTGCGGGCCGGTGTCCCTTCCGGGCCGACATGACACCGGGGGCTACTCCCGAACGTGTGGATACCCTGGTAGTTCAAGCTGGCTGTGTCCTGACCGAGAAAAGTGCTCCTGGACTGGGAAAACCCGCCGCACCCAAGGGCTCACGGCGACTTGGTGGCGGGCGGTGATCCGCTCGGCCCGCAGGATCGCAATCAAGACCAGGCTGACCATCGGGTCCAGCAGCCAGGCCGCCCACCACACCAGCGAGAATGCCAGGGCTCCAGCGGCTGCGAAGTCGTGGACATTGATCATGGTGAACAGCAGTCCGAGCACGATCCCGGTCCACAGCAGCGCATCGACCTGGTGCCGGATGCGCTCGACGGTTTCCACGACGATCGTGGGGTTGGGGTGGGGGTTCATCGGTGCTCACCACCCAGCTCGTCGGCGCGGTGGGTAAGCAGTTCATCCAGCCCGGCAGGCGGGACCAGCACGAGCCGACCGAGCGGCGGGTCGGCGGCCAGCAGGAGCCGGTCCCCGGCGATCAGGCCGCAAGCTCGGCGCACGGCGACCGGAAGCCAGAGATCGCCCTGGTTGCGGATCGCGAACTCCCCGGCCTCGTCCGCGGTGAGCACCAGCAGGTTGCGGGCGGTGCGCACGGCCAGCCGGGTTCCCGCTGACCAGCCGAGCGCGGTAAGGATGGCGCGGTCGAGGATGCGGCCGTTGCGGTCAATCGCCGACAGCCGGTACAGGGTGGTGGCGGTGCGGGCCGGTGGGCTGGCCACGGTGGCCAGCGGCAGCTTGCGACCGGCAGCGCCCTGGGTGCCCGGAGTCCGGGTGGGACGACCGGATCGTCCTGGAACGACGGTGGGCGGGATGAGCGGTGCGATGAGGGCGCCGGTCACGACAACCACCGCCACGAGTGGTGCTGTGGGGTGTCGCCGGAAGCTGCGGCGGTGTGTTCAAGCGTGCTTGAACACGACAACGTCAGATGTAGCAGGGACGCTACGTGGTGGTGTCCGAGGGCCGAGTTGAACCACCTTCCCAACCTGGTGTGCGCCACTGAACTGCGGCTTCTCTGAAATGCATCGTCACTGACTGGCGTGGACTCCAGAGAGCTAGCCCACCCCGCCTGGCTCAGCCCGTGTGCTGGTCACCCGCCCGGTGCCGCGCAGTTGGCGGCTGCTCCGACCGCGCACCTGGCCAGCCCACGCGGCCGGGCGGGCCGCGCTGTCGTCCGCGGTGCCGCAACGAAGGCGGGTCCACCTGACCCGCGAATGTGAACCCTGGTTCGCCGCGGCCGCCACCGCCGCGGCGCCGCAACGAAGGCGACTCGGTCTGAGCCGCGACGGGCGGAACATCGCCTCGTAGCCGCCGCTGCAGAACGGCGGGCCGCAACGACGGCGGCTCGGTGTGAGCCGCGCAGTGGCCTGTTCAGGAAGGTCATACGCCGGATGGCCGCCGCCGCGGACATCGGTTCCCCCGAGGGGCCGAAGCCGCGCAGGTCCACGTACAGCTGCCCGTCCGGGAACCGGTGGGCGTGCCGGTGCGCCCAGTGCAGCGCGAGGCAGGTCTTCCCGATTCCGCCCGCACCACCGATCGCGGAGATCACCACTGTCGACTGCGGACTCCCGTCGATCTGCGCGGCGCTCAGGACAGCGAGTTCGTGGCCGCGGCCGGTGAAGTGTTGCGGCGCGGCCGGCAGCTGACGCGGCACCGGGTGCGAACGGGCATGACCGGGATCCGCGGGCGGGGCGAGGACGGCATCGCTGGTGAGGATCTGCTCGTGCACCCGCCGCAACATCGGCCCCGGGTCGGCGCCCAGCTCCGCGGCGAGCAGCCGCCGGATCCGCTCGTACTCGCGCAGGGCGTCACCCTGGCGGCTGTCGCGGTACAGGGCGAGCATGAGCTGACTCGCGAGCCGCTCGTCCAGCGGATGTTCCGCGGTGAGCTCGGCCAGTCCGATGCTCAGCCCGTCGCACCGTCCACTGTGGAGCTGGATCTCGGCCAGGTCCAGCCGCGCGGTGAACCGTTGCCGCGCCAGCGTTTCCCGGACGCGCGCCGCCCATGCGCCGTCCAGACCGCCGAATGCCACTCCGGTCCACTGCGCCAGCGCTCGGGTGAGCAAGGTGGCGGTCTGCTGATCGTCCTGCGCGGCGCCGGCGTCGGCCATCAGCCCGCGGAACCGGTGCAGGTCCACGGTCTCGGGGTCCGCGGTCAGCAGGTAGCCACCGGATCGCTGCGTGATGGCGACCTCGTCGACCCCGGCCAGCACCGCACGCAGCCGGGACACATAGCTGTAGAGCGTGTCGCGGGGCCGCTCCGGCAGGTGTTCGCCCACACCCGATCAACCAGGGTGTCCTCGCGCCCCCACCCCTGTTGCGAGCCGTGGCCGGGCCCGCACGTCCGTCGCGTCGGATGCTAACCAGCCCGCAAGATCCGTACAGGCTCCACGCGAGCCCACACACCACCAGATAGGCCTGCAACTCACCGAGCGTGGCCCCGACTTATCCCGGCCTCCCGCAACATAGTCAGCTACTGCGCGGCCGTCGACTGCCCAGCGCCCACGGACAACGCCATCGTGACAGCGACCAGTCCGGCCTGGACAACTTCAGCGGCGAGCTGCGGCACGGCGCCGACTACCGAAATCCCGTGTTCCTACCGGGGAGGGCGCGTCATCGGACTGGAGTTCCAGCGAAAGTCCTGCGTCCGCCGGCCTTCGCTGCGTCGCCGCCGACGCGCGCTTCGGGTCGCCCGGCCCGCTTTGCCTCCGCCTCGGTGAGGAAGTCCAGCACCGGTCAGGGCCCGCCCGTGGTCGGCAAACCGACGCCACGCGGCAACCGCGCCCCGGTCTCCGTCCGATGGGACAGCAACCGGGTGATGGTGCGGCGGTTGGCCAGCATCGCCAGTCCGCTGGCCGCCACCACCGCGCCGATGACGAGGAAGTACGCCGGGTGGCCGAGGAGGTCGACCAGCCGGGCCAGCTGGCTGCCCAGTCCACCGCCGAGGGCGGCGAACAGCCACCACAGGCCGAGGGTCTGGGACAGGTAAGCCGGGGGCACCACATCCGCGGTAGCCGCGATGCCGACCGCGGCGATGATCAGTTCGCCGCAGGCGTGCAGGAGGTACACCGCCAGCAGCCACAGCACGGACACCTGACCGGGACCGGCGGCCGCGGTGGGCAGGGCCAGCAGCAGGAAGCTGCCGCCCGCGCACAGCAGGCCGAGGGCGAACTTCACCGGCAGGCCGCCGATGCGCGGCAGCAGCCAGGCCGCCGCCGGAGCCAGCAGGAGCACGAACAGCGGAGTCGCCGCGGGCAGCCAGCTCACCGGGACGGTGAACCCGAACAGCGTCCGGTCGGCGTGGTCCCGCGCGAACAGGGCGAGCACCGATCCGTCCTGAGCGGCGATCATCCAGAACAGCGCGGAACCGAGGAACACCCACAGGAAGGCTCGCAGCCGGACCCTGGCGTCCGGGGTGAGCGCGCGGCCCAGCCTGCGGTAGCCGATCACCGGGGCCACCAGGCTGGCCAGTCCCACCACCGCGATCGCGCCGGTCACGCCGAACGCGGCCCAGCCGGCGACGGGCAGGAGCAGGAACAGCGGGGAGAGCCAGAGCCGGCGCGGCAGCGCCGCCAGCGGCCTGCCGGGGCGATCGCCAAGCGGTCCGAGCCTGCGGGCGGCCACCACCAGCTGAACGACGCACACCGCCATCACGACGGCCGCGACCAGGAACCCCAGCCGCCAGCTGACCCGCTCGCCCAGGTAGCCGATGATCAGCGGAGCCAGCAGCGCGCTCGCCTGGATCGCGGTGTAGATCAGCGATATGCCCGCCTCCCGCCGGGCCCGGTCGCCGAACAACAGGTTGATCATCGCGAGGTGGTTCGGCTTGTACAGGCCGGTGCCCGCCGCGACCAGCAGCAGCCCGGCCGCGGCGCCCGCCGGGTCCGGCAGCGCCAGGCACAGGTAGCCGACGGTGATCACCACGCCGCCGAGCAGCACCGCTCGACGGGCGCCGAGCAGCCGGTCGGCCAGCCAGCCGCCGGGCAGGGACAGCATGAACATCAGGCCCATCCAGGCGCCGAACAACGTGGTGGCGTCGACCAGGTCCAGGCCGAGACCGCCCTGCCTGATCGGCGTGGCGGCGTAGAGCACCAGGATCGCCTGCATGCCGTAGAAGCCGAATCTCTCCCAGACGTCGGTGAAGTACAGCGTGACCAGCCAGCCCTTGGCGCCCGCCGCCTGCCGGGCGGGCGCGCTCATGAGGCGAGCCGCATCTCGGCGGTGGCGAACTCGCGCACCCCGCTCTGGAAGCCGACCTTCGGCTGCCAGTTCAGCTCCGCGCGCAACCGGTCCGGGGAAGCCACCACGTGGCGCACATCGCCTGCCCGGTACTCCCGCGTGACGATCGGCTCCGGCGTGCCCGCGGCCGCGGCGAGCGCGGTGGCCAGCTCGCCGATCGTGTGCGGCTCACCGCTGGCCACGTTGAACGCCCGCATGCCCGAGCCGTGCCAGCGCAGCGCCGCCACGTTGGCCGAGGCCACGTCGCTCACGTGCACGAAGTCGCGGGTGGACCCGCCGTCCTCGAACACCCTGGGCGCGCGGCCAGCCCGCACCGCGGAACGGAAGGTCGAGGCCACGCCGGAATACGGGCTGTCGCAGGGCATCCCCGGCCCGTACACGTTGTGGTACCGCAGCGCGACCGCCTGCCCGTCGGTTTCGGTGGACCAGGCGCCGACCAGGTGTTCCTGGGCGAGTTTGGTCACCGCGTACACGTTGCGCGGCGGGTCCAGCGGATCGTCCTCGCGCACCGCGCTCGCCAGCACGGCCAGACCGCACTTCGGGCAGAGTGGTTCGTAACGCCCGGCCTCCAGATCGGCTCTGCTGCGCCGGGCCGGCCGGATCCGGCCGTGTGCCGGACAGTCGTACCTGCTGTCGCCGTAGATCACCACCGAGCTGGCCAGGACCAGCCTGCGGACCCCGAGCCGGGTCATCACCGCCAGCAGGTTGGCCGTGCCGAGGTCGTTGCAGCCGACGTAACGCGGGCCGTCCAGGATTTCCTTGCCACGCCCCACCATCGCGGCGTGGTGGTTGACCAGCTCGATGCCGTCCAGCGCCCGCTCGACCGCGTCCGGGTCGCGCAGATCCCCGTGCACGAACTCCACGCCGTCGGGTAACGCCGGCGGCGCGCCGTGGACCAGCGCGTCCAGCACCCGGATCCCGTGCCCGTCGTCGACCAGCTGCCGCACAACCCGCGAGCCGATGAACCCCGCCCCACCGGTGACCAGTATCCGCATGGGCGCAGCCTGTCCCGGCGATGTCCAGAACCGTTCGAGGCCCGCTCGACCACCCGCTCCTACCGTCCCGGCACTCATCAGCCTGGGAGAGGACACGGACATGGGGCCTTCCGTCGCGGTCATCGGTGCGACCGGATTCATCGGCAGGCGGCTGATCGCCGCACTCGATCGCCGGGGCATCCCGGCGGCACGGTTCGACCGGACGACACCGGTCCTGCGCGCGGGCCGCGTGGCCGCGGAGATCCGCGAGGCCAGCGTGGTCTTCTACCTCGCGAGCACCATCAACCCGGCACTCGCCGTCCGCCATCCGGAACGCATCGAGCAGGACCACCAGCGGTTCGCCGCCTTGCTGCGCAGGCTGCCGGGCCAGCCGACCGTGGTGCTGAGCAGTTCCGGCGGGACCGTCTACGACCCGGATCTGCCCGCGCCCTACCACGAGACCACCCCAGCCCGGCCGGTCTCGGCCTACGGCATCGCCAAGATCAACCTTGAACGCGAGCTGCTGGCCAGTGCCGCGCGTCCGGTCATCCTGCGCATCGCCAACGTCTACGGCCCCGGCCAGCGCACCAGCACCCTGCAGGGGGTGGTCGGCCAGTGGCTGCTGGCCATCAGGGCAGGCGCCCCACTGCGGGTCTTCGGCGATCCGCGGGCCCGGCGGGACTACGTGTACGTCGATGACGTGGTCCGGGCCATGTTGCGGGTCTACGACCTGGTCGTGCTCGGCCTGGCCGCGCGGATCCCCCGGGTGCTCAACATCGGCTCTGGCCTGCCGGTCTCCCTCACCGACCTGGCCGCGGCAATCGGTCCGGCCACGCATTGCCCGGTCCGGCTCGCGCACGAGCCGGGCCGAGGCTTCGACCGGCACGACGTCTGGCTGGACTGCTCGCTGGCGGCGCACACGCTGGGTTGGCGGGTGACCACCTCCCTGGCCGACGGCCTGGCCAGAACCTGGCGGCTGGACCACGAGCCGCATCTCGTATAGTGTCGATTGCACTAATTGATTCGGAGTAGTGCATGAAGCATCAACTACGCGAGTTCGCGGGTCTCATCGCACTCAGCCTGCTGCTGGAAGGCCCCCGGCACCCCTACGAACTCCGGCGCATCTGCCAGGAACGGCAACAGCCGTGGTCGGGCAGCCTCTACCACGCGATCAACTGGCTCAGCCGGGCCGGATTCGTCGAACCGGTCGAGTCCCAGCGCGAAGGGCGCAGGCCGGAACGGACCGTCTACCGGATCACCCCGGAGGGCCAGGAGGAGTTCTTCGGCGCCCTGGGCGAACTGCTGACCAGCGAACCGACCGACTGCTCGGCCACCACGACGGCCGTCTCCCTGCTCGTCCACCTGCCGCCGGCGCAGGCCGCCCGGCTGCTCTCGGTGCGGGCGAGCCTGCTGGAGGGCAAGCTCGCCGGCCTGGACGCGCAGCTGCGGCTGGTCGCCGAGCACACCCATCGCGTGTGCGGCCTGGAACTTGAGCACCTGCGCGCGGTGTGGCGAGCCGAGCTGGACTGGCTGCGGTCCGTGCTGGCCAGCCTCGGCCGCGGCGAACTCGACTGGGACCCGGTCGCGGTGCGCGACGACCCCGAGGTGCTGCGGCACTCGCTCCGAAATCTGCACGTCGTGCCAACAGAGCGGAGTGGGTAGTGAACGACACTGTGCGCCGACTCGACCAGGTGACCAGGGCCGACGCCGGCCTGGTCGGCCAGAAGGCGGGCATGCTCGGCGAACTGCGCGCCGCGGGCTTCCCGGTGCCGGACGGGTTCGTGCTGACCGTGGCCGCGGACGAGGCGGGCCTGGACCGGATCCGCGAATCCGTGCGGGCCGCGCTGGCCGAACTCGGCGCGGACGGCGCCTACGCGGTGCGCTCCTCCGGCGTGGACGAGGACCTGGCCGGCGGATCCTTCGCCGGTCAGTACGAGAGCGTGCTCGACGTGCGCGGCCTGGACGAGGTGCTCGCGGCGGTGCGGGTCTGCTGGGACTCCGCCCGTTCGGACCGGGTGACCGCCTACCGGCGCGGCCGCGGCCTGGACGGCTCGGGGCGGATGGCCGTGCTGGTGCAGCGGATGGTGCCTGCCGACGCCGCCGGCGTGGCCTTCAGCGCCAACCCGGTCACCGGCGACCGGGCCGAGACGGTGGTCAGCGCGGTGCGCGGGCTCGGCGACCGGCTGGTGTCCGGCGCGGCCAGCGCGCAGGAGTGGGTGGTGCGGGAGGAACCGCGGCGCCGCTCCGACGGCGAGGAGGTGCTCACCCCGGCGCAAGCCGGTGCGGTCGCCGAACTGGCCCGCCGGGTCGAGCGGCATTGCGGCCTCGCGCAGGACATCGAGTGGGCGATCGCGGCCGGGCGGATCCTGCTGCTGCAGGCCCGGCCCATCACCGCGCTGCCCGAACAGCGGCCCGAGATCGAGGTGGCGGTGCCCGAGGGCTTCTGGCTCCGCGACCCCTACCTGCGCCGCCCGTGGACGCCGATGCAGCGCTCCCTGTTGCAGGAGGGGCTCAACCAGGTCAACTGGCGGCTGTTCGAGTACGGGCTGATGCACGGCTTCGAGTACCGCGACATCGGCGGCTGGTCCTACTTCCGGTTCGTGCCGCTCGGCGAGCGGACCGCGGACCGCATCCGGGACATCGTCACCGCGGTCGCCTGCGGGGAACCAGCCGAGGTGATCGAGCGCTGGCACACCGAATGGCAGCCGGACCTGGCGGCACGGGTCCGCGCCATGCGCGACCGCGAGCTGCCGCGGCTGACCGATGCCGCCCTCGCCGAGCACCTGCTGGCCGCGCGGGAGCTGTCCACCGAGTCCAACGAGGTGCACTTCCGGGTCGGCGGCGCCAGCTCGTTCATCTGGGGCACGCTGGGCGTCACCTGCGCGGAACTCCTCGGCTGGGACGCCTTCCAGGCGCTGCGACTGGTCGTCGGCATTCCGGGCAAGACCACTGAACCCGGGTTCCGGCTCGCCGGACTGGCCCGGCTGGCCGCGGCCAAGCCCGCCGTGCGCGAACTGCTGCCCACCGGTGAGGTGGACCGGATCCTGGCTGCCGACCGGGAGTTCGCCACGGCCTTCGCCGACTACCTGAGCGAGTACGGCAGCCGGACCATGGGGCAGGACATCACCAAGCCGACCCTGGCCGAGCAGCCGGAGCTGGTGCTGCGCCTGGTCGAGGGCCAGCTCACCGGCGAGCACGACCCGGAGGCGGAGCTGGCGGCACTGGCCGAGAACCGGGACCAGGCCTACGCGGAAGCTGTCGCCGGCCTGCCCGGCCCGGCCGCGGACCGGCTCGCCGAAGTGGTCCGGCTGGCCCGCCGGGCATATCCGGTGCGCGATGACAGCGCCTTCTACACCCACGTGATGCTGGCGGTACTGCGGCAGGGCGTGACCGAGCTGGGCCGCAGGCTCACCGCCCGCGGCCGGCTGGCGGATCCCGCGGACGCGTTCCTGCTGGAGCTGCCGGAGGCGCTGGCGGCGCTGCGGGACGGCACCGACCAGCGCAAGCTCGCCGAACGGCGCCGGGCCGAACATGCCTGGGCGAGCACCCATCCCGGCCCGCCGCACTACGGCGAGCCGCCCGCGCAACCGTCCGAACAGGACAGTGCGTCCTGGCTCGGCTCCCTGGAGGCGACGGCCCGGCAGACCATCGAGATCGTGCTGTGGGTGGGCCGGACGGCGAGTCCGGTCGCGCAGGCGCAGGCCACCGCGACCGGGCTGCGCGGGCTGGCCGCCTCGGGCGGTCAGTACACCGGGACCGCGCGGGTGATCCTGGACGAGACCGAGTTCCACAAGCTGCGGCCGGGAGACGTGCTGGTCTGCCCGGAGACCAACGCGCAGTGGTCCGTGCTCTTCGGCAGTGTCGGCGCACTGGTCACCGACACCGGAAGCATCCTGTCCCATCCGGCGATCATCGCCCGCGAATACCGGGTGCCCGCCGTGGTGGCCACCGGCAACGCCACCCAGCTGCTGCGGGACGGCCAGCTGGTCACTGTCGACGGCGACACGGGCGCCGTCGACTTCATCGAAAGCTGACAAGGAGTCAGAAGATGGCATTCAAGGGACCGGGACTCCGGACGTTGCTGCTGCGCCTGCTGGTGGATGTGGTGCTGCCCATCGTCCTGTTCATCGTGCTGCACCGGGCCTTCGACGTCCGGGACCTGTACGCGCTGCTCGCGGCGAGTGCGGTGCCGGCGCTCGCGTTCGCGGTGGAACTGTTGGTGCACCGCAGGATCGACGGCCTCGCGGTGTTCATGGTCTGCCTGTTCGGGGTGGGCATCGGCATGGCCCTGATCAGCGGCGACCCGCGGTTCGTGCTCGCCAGGGAGTCGGCGTTCACCGGCTTCGTCGGGCTCACCTTCATCGGCTCGATCTTCGTCCGGAAGCCGCTGATCCACCTGTTCGGCCGCAAGTTCGCCGAGGGCGGCGGCATTCCCGGGATGGACGCGGCCACCTGGGACAAGTACTTCGCCGAGTCGCCGCAGTTCCGGCGCGCGATGAACTTCATGACGATGGTGTGGGGCCTCGCGCTGGTGGTGGAGTCGGTGGTGCGGGTGATCGTGATCTACCTGATCCCGGTGACCGCCTCGGTGTTCGTCTCTCCCGCGCTGTACGTGCTCACCTTCGGTCTCCTGGTGCTGTGGACGCCGCGGTACGCGGGCCGGATCAGGGGGCGGATCAACGCGGCCTGAGTGGCGCGGTGCTGGCGCGGGTCAACGCATCCGCTCCAGCACCGGCACCACCTCGGCCGGTGTCGGCAAGGCCGCGTTCTCCCGCTGAAGCCGTTGCGCGGCAACGCTTCGCGTGGACAACGCGGCCACCGCCGCGGCCAGCCGGTCCAGATCAGCGCGCTCCAGCACGGTTCCCGCGCCGGTGGCCGCCAGCAGTTCCGCGTTGAACCGCTGGTCCGGCAGCTGCGGCACGACCAGCTGGGGCAGGCCACAGGTCACCGCCGCCATCATGGTGCCGAGCCCGCCCTGTCCCACCAGCGCGTCACAGCTGGGCAGCAACAGGTGCAGCGGCGCCGAGCGCACCACCCGCACATTGTCCGGGACCGGGCCGAGGTGCGCCATGTCGTCCTCGGACAGCGCGGCCACCACCTCGGCGGCCGTGTCGCCCAGTGCGCCGAGCACCTCGCCCGCCAGGTGCAGCTCCGCGTTCAGCCTGGTGGTGGAGGTGCCCCAGGTGACGCACACCCTCGGCCCGCGCCGCGGTTCCAGCAGCCAGGACGGCAACCGGCCCGCCCCGTTGTACGGCACGTGCCGCATCAGCTGCCGGTCCGGTTGACCGGCGCACTGCAGGCTCGGCGGACAGGGGTCGACGACCAGGCTGCCCTGTGCGTGCACCGCGCCGACGCCGAGCCGTTCCGCCAGCGGCGCCAGCAGATCGGGCTCCAGGTCCCTGGCCTGGTACATGAAGTCCGGCCCCCACCGGTGCCGCACACCCGGCACACCCAGCGCGGCCGCGACCAGTGGCCCGGCATAGGTGGTCGGCTCGTACACCACCAGGTCGGGCCGCCAGGACCGGCCGAAGGCGGCCAGCTCGTCCACCATGGCCTCGGCGACCGTGACGAACATGGCCAGCCCGCGGAAACTGCCGCCCTGCCCGCCACCGCGCATGCGTTGCCGGACCATGCCTACCAGGTCCACGTCGGCGCCGACCGAGACACCGGGCAGGCCAGAGGCCCTGATCACCGGCTGCAGGCCGGGTGTGCTCGCGATCCGCACCTCGTGGCCGGCGGCCCGGCAGGCCCAGGCCAGCGGCACCATCGGATAGTAGTGCGAGGGCCAGGCCCAGGTGGTGAAGAGGATCCGCATGGTCACACCGCCTCGAACTCGGACTGGTAGGCCGCCACCACCGGCGACCGGCGAGCTGGGTCGAGGCCGAGCGCCACCGGGTCGTACCGCATCCGGCCATGCCGATCGCGCGGGTGGTCACGCAGGTATTCGCGCACCGCGGCGCTGACCGCCGGGTCCTCCGGCAGGCCCGCCGCGGCATGGATCCGGGTCACCACGCCGAGCGGATCGCGCACCAGGTCGGCGAAGCGCACGTGCACGCGGCGCTCCACCGGAAACACGGCCTGGTCGGCGAGCAAGCGCGCCAGCAGGTGGTCGACCCGGTCCGTCCAGTAGCCGGCCACGGCCGGCACGTCCACCTCCCGCAGGGTCAGCCTCGCCGTGTACGTGGCCATGGTGACCAGCGAGGCGATGGCGAGACCGGGATCGCGGTGGGTGAAGACCACCACCGCGTCCGGGAAGGCCGCGTGCAGGGCGGGCAGCTGCTCCAGGTGCTGCGGCGCCTTGAGCACCCAGCGCCCGTCGCCGCGCAGCCAGCTCAGCGCCTGGAGCACGACCCGCAGGTGGGCGTAAGCCGGTGTCTGGTCCGTGCCGAGGTACCAGTCCCGGTAGCCCGGCAACGGCAGCTGGCACTCGAAGTAGGTCGAGGAGAAGTCGATGGCCAGCAGCCGGACCTCCTCCTCCGCGCCGTGCGCGGTCCACTGGTGCATGCGCTTGAGGTGCGGCAGGGCCAGGTCCAGGAACTCCAGCGCCCGCTCGGCCCTGGCCTGCCGCGCCCCCGGCCGCTCCGCCGGATCGGGCACCGGCTCCACGGCTTCCCAGTAGGGCAGGGAACGGCTGCCGGGAACAGCCGCGAGCAGGCGGTGCAGATGGGTGGTCCCGGTCCTGGGCAGCCCGGCGATGACGATCGGCCGGTCCACCGGCTCCTCGGCGATCTCAGGATGGCGGCGCAGCAGCTCCTGGAGCAGCAACCGGTCCCGCAGCAGTTGCACCAGGCCGTCGGCCTGGCCGACTGCGCCGGCCTGGCTGAGCGCGGCCTCGGTGCGCAGCGAGGTGCACAGGACCTCCAGCGGCTCCCGGAACCGCGGATCGCCGAAGTCGGACAGGCCGGTCCGGTCGCATGCCTCGGTGAGCAGCGCGTCCGGGCGCAGCGGTGGTCCGCCCGCGGCCACCACCTGCCGGAGCATCGGCGCGATCCGCGGGTTGGGGCGAGGGTTGGCCAGATCCTCGATCTGGAACGGGTTCATCGGACTGCGGCCTCCTCAGTCGCACGGGACAACGGAGGCGGAAGAGTGGCGGCGAGTGCGGCAAGCGTGACATGGCGATCCATGCGGGCAAAGGCCGGTCGAGCGATCCTCCAGCCGGTCTCGAAGGTCCGGTGTGACTGTCGGCTCCGGCGGAAGCACGAGGGACTGGCGAGGTGTCACATGATCGGCCGCAAACTGCTCCCAGAGCACCATCAGGACTGGAACAAGCGGTGGCACGCACCGTTCGGGGACGCACCGGGCTCGATGTCGGTCACGCAGCGCCTGGCCGCCGCGGACCGGGCCGAGTTCGGCCCGTTCGCCTTCCAGTGGAACAGCGTCAGCCGCGTGCTGGAGTACCCCTGGGCCTACCACGCGGCCGCGCTCGAACCGGGCATGCGGGTGCTGGAGGTCGGGGGTGGCCTGAGCGGTCTGCAGTACGTGCTGGCCATGGAGGGCTGTGCGGTCACCAACGTCGACCCGTCCGCGAAGGCCGCCGGGGACGACTGGGGCATGATGCCCTTTCCCGGCTACGCCTGGACTCTCACCCCCGGCAACCACGAGCTGCTCAACCGGACCTTCGGCACCGACGTGCGGCTGGTCGCCGACCGGATCCAGGACGCGGATCTGCCCAAGGGCGGCTTCGACCGGGTGCTGTGCTTGTCCGTGCTCGAACACCTCGACCCGGACGAGGGCCGATCCATGGTGCGGCGGATCGCCGAGCTGCTGGCGCCCGGCGGCCGTTGCCTGCTCACGATCGACCTCTTCCTGGACGTGCGCCCCTTCGGCGTGCTGGACCGCAACGTCTGGGGTGCCAACGTGGACGTGCGCAGGCTGGTCAGGGGCCTCGAACTGGTGGAAGGGGACCCGCGCGAGCTGTTCGGTTTTCCCGAGTTCGACCAGGAGCGGGTGGTGGACCTGCTGCCCGAGCTGTTTCGCGGCAACTACCCGGCCCTGTCGCAGACCCTGGTGCTGCGGAAGTGGCGCTGACCGATGCGCGTTCTCTTCGCCTCCTGGGCCTGGCCCTCGCACTACTACCCGATGGTGCCGCTGGCCTGGGCGTTCCGCGCGGCCGGCGCTGAAGTCCGGGTGGCGAGCCAGCCGGGCCTGCAGGCCACGATCAGGGCCTCCGGCCTGCCCGGCGTCTCGGTCGGCACGGACGTCGACGTCGCCGGACGGCAGCGTCCGCAGCTGGAGCGGGTGAGCAGGGTCCGGGTCCGGGTGCCGCTGGACCAGCTGCGGGTCAAGATCACCCGAGCCTTCCAGGTCTTCGCCGACGTGGCCGAGGTGATGCTCGACGACCTGCTGCGCTTCGGCCGCTCCTGGCGGCCCGACCTGGTGGTGTACGAGCCGACGACCTACGCGGGCCCCCTCGTCGCCGCTGCCCTCGGCGTGCCCGCGGTCCGGCACACCTGGGGTGTGGACTACACCTTCCGGGTACGCGACTACGAGCCTGCGGTGCTCGCCCCGCTGTGCGACCGGCTCGGCCTCGACGGGGTCGAGACGCTCGGCGCGGCCACCGTGGACGTCTGCCCGCCGAGCCTGCAGGTGCCGACGGAGTATCGACGGCTGCGCACGCGGTACATCCCGTACAACGGTTCCGGGCGCTCGCCCGCGTGGCTGAGCGCCCCGCCGCGACGACCGCGGGTCTGCATGACCTGGGGCACCTCGAGCACCCGGCTCGACCAGAACCTGTTCCTCGGCGGCCAGGTCGTCAAGGCGATCGCGGACCTCGACGCCGAGGTGGTGCTGGCGGTCACCCCGGCCGACCACGCGCTGCTGCGCCCGGTCCCCGACGGGCTCCGGGTCGCCGAGTCGCTGCCACTGCACCTGCTGGCGCCCAGCTGCGACCTGGTTATCCACCAGGGCGGGCTCGGCACCACGCTGACCACGGCCTCGGCCGGTGTGCCGCAGCTGGTGATCCCGCAACTGCACGACCAGGGCCTCAACGCGACCCAGCTTGCCGGGGCCGGGGCGGGCGCGGTGGTCTACGGCGACGAGGCCACCCCCGAGCTGATCCGCGAGCAGGCGCTGCGGGTGCTCGGCAACCCGGGGTACCGCGTGGCCGCTCAGACGCTGGCCGAGGAGATCAGCAGGCAGCCCGCACCGCACGAGACCGTCTCCGCCCTCCGAGAACTCTGAAGGGGTACCGATGCGTGTCCTGTTCACGACCTGGGCCTGGCCCTCGCACTACTACCCGATGGTGCCGCTGGCCTGGGCGTTTCGCACCTCCGGCCACGAGGTCCGGGTGGCCAGCCAGCCCGGGTTCGCCGAGGAGATCACCCAGTCCGGGCTCACCGCGGTGGCCGTGGGCTCCGACGTGGACGTGGCCAGCTGGGCGCGCAAGGTGCTCGCGGTCGGCGAAGCACCGGGCGAGATGCGCACCAGCAAGGGCGAACGGGCGGTGCGCATGTTCGCCGACCTGGCCGAGAACATGGCCGACGACCTGCATTCCTTCGCCACCGCCTGGCGTCCGGACCTGATCGTGTTCGAGCCGACCACCTACGCGGGGCCGATCGTGGCCGCGGCCCTCGGGCTGCCCTCAGTCCGGCACGTGCTCGGGGTGGACTTCTCCTACCGGGCCAGGCCGTGGGAGGGCGCGGCGCTCGCGCCACTGGCCGCCCGGTTCGGCCTGCCTGCCGCGGACACGCTGGGCACGATCACCGTGGACCCCTGTCCGGCGAGCCTGCAACTGCCGGTGCCGGTGTCCAGGGCGAACATGCGCTACGTCCCCTACAACGGCCCCGGCACGGTGCCGGACTGGCTGCTCGACCCGCCCGCGCGGCCGCGAGTGTGCGTCACCTGGGGCAATTCCAGTGGCCGGCTCGATCCACGGATGGTGATGATCCGCACGGTGATCGAGGCGATCTCGGACCTGGACGTGGAGATCGTCGCCGCGGTCGGCGCCGACGAGCCGGAGCTGGGCGAGGGGGTGCGGGTGGTGCGGAACCTGCCGCTGCACCTGCTGCTGCCCAGTTGCGACCTGCTGATCGCCCAAGGCGGTCTGGGCACGATGCTGACCGGGCTGTGCGCCGGCCTGCCCCAGCTGATCATCCCTCAGCTCCCGGAGACGGTCTGCAACGCAGAGCAGCTCAGCGCGACCGGCGCGGGCACGTTCCTGCACCGCGAGCAGGCGACACCGGCGGCCATCCGGGCCGGGGTCGCCGACCTGCTGGACAAGCCCGGCTACCGCGAGTCGGCGGAGCGCCTGCGCCAGGAGATCGAGGCCAGGCCCTCCCCCTTGGACGTGGTGGCCGATCTGACCGCCCTGGCCGGTGCGCGATGATCGGCCGGAAGGACCTGCCGGCGGAGTACCTGGCCTGGAACAAGCGCTGGGGCGCCCCGTTCGGCCATGGGCCGGCCCGCGAACTGTCCCTGCGCGAGCGGTTCGCGCACCCGGACCGGGCCAGCCTGGGACCGTTCGCGTTCCAGCATCCCAGCCTCACCCGTTGCTTCGAGTACCCGTGGGCCTTCGACACGGCCCAGCCGGAGCCCGGCATGCGGGTCGTCGAGGTCGGCGGCGGGCTGGCCGGTTTCCAGTTCGTGCTGGCCGAATCCGGTTGCGCGGTCACCACTGTCGACCCGGCCGCCACCGAGGGCACCAGCCAGTGGAACGGGCCGACCTACCAGGTGTCCTGGGCGCTGACGCCCGAGACCCACCAGCAGCTCAACACCACCTTCGGCACCGAGGTGCGGCTCATCGGCGACCGGCTGCAGGACTGCGCGCTGCCGGACGGGACCTTCGACCGGGTGTTCTGCCTCTCCGTGCTCGAACACGTGCCGGCCAAGGAGGCGCGCGGCATGCTGGAACGCGCCGTGGCGCTGCTCAGACCCGGCGGGCTGCTGATCCTGACCGTCGACCTGTTCCTGGACGTGCGGCCCTTCGGTGTGCTGACCGGCAACTCCTGGGGCGGCAACCTCGACCTGCACGAACTCCTCACCGGCCTCGGTGCCGACCTCGTGGCCGGGGACAAGCGCGAACTGCTCGGCTTCCCCGAGTTCGATTTCGATCGCGTGGTGCGGCTGATCCCCGAGCTGCTGATCGGCGCCTACCCCGTGCTCTCCCAGGCACTGGCACTGCGCAGGCCGGTCTGAGATGCGCGTGCTGTTCACCACCTGGGCCTGGCCCTCGCACTACTACCCGCTGGTCCCGCTCGCCTGGGCCTGCCGCACCGCAGGCCACGACGTCCGCGTGATCAGCCAGCCCGAGCTCGCCCCGGTGATCGCCCGCTCCGGCCTGCCTGCGGTCGCCATCGGCCGGGACCTGCCGCTGCTGAGCACCGAGAGCATGCGCGGGTTCGCCCGCCTGCTGTCCATCCCCGGCATCTCGCTGGAATGGGAGGACCTCCGGCAGCACGGGCCCGCCACGGTGGCGTTGTACGTGGAGATGGCGGAGGCGATGACCGACGACGTGATCGCCTTCGCCCGCCGGTGGCGGCCCGAGCTGATCGTGTACGACCCCACCACCTACGCGGGTCCACTGGCCGCCGCCGCACTCGGCGTACCTGCCGTGCGTTCGCTGTGGGGGATCGACTATCCGGCACTGAGCAGCGAATTCGAGCCCGCGGCGCTCGCCGGGCTGCTCGCCCGGCTCGGACTGTCCGAAGTGGACACACTGGGCCGGGCCACCGTGGATCCCTGTCCGCCCAGCCTGCAGCTCGACCGGACCGGCGTCACCCTGCGCATGCGCCACCTGCCGTACAACGGTCCGGGCGCGGCGCCGCGCTGGCTGCTGGCACCGCCGCGACGCCCCCGGATCTGCGTCACCTGGGGCACCTCGACCACGCGGATCTGCGGCGCCGAGCTGTTCGGGGTGCCGACCGTGCTGGACGCGCTGGCCGGGCTCGACGCGGAGGTGGTCGTCACCGTCTCTGGACCGGAACGCGAGCTGCTCGCGGCCGGGCCAGGGGTCCGCGTGGTCGCCGATCTCCCGCTGCACCTGGTCCTGGACAGCTGCGATCTGATCATCGCGCAGGGTGGCGGCGGCACGCTGATGGCGGCCGCCGGCGCCGGTGTGCCGCAACTGCTGCTGCCCCGGCTCACCGACCAGCTCTACAACTCCCGCAGGCTCGCGGCCGCCGGTTGCGGCGTGGCGCTGGTGAACGGGCCAGGGACGGGCGAGATCCGGCAGGCCGCCGAGACCGTGCTGGCCGACCCCGGGTACCGGCTGGCCGCGGCCGGGCTGCGCGCGGAGATGCGCGCGCAGCCGTCGGCCCGCGAGGTGGTGCGCGAGCTGGAGCGGCTCACCACCGCAGGGTCAGGCCGAACTCCTCGAGCCAGTCGTTGACCTGCAACGCCAGATCCATCTCGTACCGGTTCATGGCCTCGATCCGCGCCGGTGCGTCCGCGGCCAACAGCGGGCGCACCGGCGCGTCCGCACGGGCCAGCAAGGCCCGGATCCGCTGTCGCAGCAGCAGTTCGTAGCCCGGGTCCTGAGTGGACGGATACGGTGTTTTGGGCCGGTTGAGCACCGAGGCTGGCAACAGGTCGGCCACCGCGGCCCGCAGCAACGACTTCTCCCTGCCCGCGAAGGTCTTCATGGCCCAGGGCACGTTGAACACATACTCCACCAGCCGGTGGTCGCAGAACGGCACCCTGACCTCAAGGCCGTGCGCCATGCTGATCCGGTCCTTCCGGTCGAGCAGGCCGGGCAGGAAGCGGGTCAGGAACAGGTGGCCCACCTCCCTCATCCGGCGCTCCACCTCGGCTTCACCGTCGAGCACCGGCACCTCGGCGAGCGCGTCCCGGTAAGCGGCGTCCTGGTACCCGGGGATGTCCAGCCCGTCCATCGTCGCCGGGTCGAACAGCACGGACGGGGTGGAAGCCTTGCGCACCATGGCGATCCACGGGAACGTGCCGGCCATGGCGAACTCCGGTTTGGTGAACCACTGGTACCCGCCGAACACCTCGTCGGCCGCCTCGCCGGAGAGCGCCACCGTGCAGTCCCCCCGCACCGAGCCGAACAGCTGGTACAGCGAGGTGTCCATGTCCACCAGGGCGGTCGGGAACTCCCTGGCGCGCAACGCCGAGGCCCGGACCAGCTGGTCCGTGGCCCCGGCGTTGTCGACCACCACATCGGTGTGTTCGGCGCGGAGGTGCCGGACCAGGTCCTGGACGTAGGGCTGGTCCGCGGTCTCGCGCATCGCGTCGGGCTGGAACCCGCCGCTGAACCGCACCGAGAAGGTCCGGCAGCCCGCGCCCGCCAGCGCGGCGACCGCGCTGGAGTCGAGGCCGCCGGAGACCAGCACCCCGACCGGCACGTCGGCCACCAGCTGGCCGGTGACCGCCTCGGTGAGCAGTTGCCGCGTGGTGGCCACGGTGGTGGCCCAGTCGTCACGGTGCTCCCGTGCGGACAACCGCCAGTAGCGGCGCCGGGTGAGGCCGTCCCGCCCGAAGCGGACCAGCTCACCCGGCCGCACCTGTCGCATGCCGCTGACCAGTCCGCTGCCGGGGGTGCCGACCAGGCCGAAGATCTCGCGGAGGCCGTCGGCGTCAACGGTGCGCGGGACCTGGCCACTGGCCAGCAGGGCCTTGGGCTCCGAACCGAATACCACACCTGCGGTGAGCGGGTGGAAGTACAGCGGTTTGACGCCGAGCCGGTCCCGGACCAGCAGCAGCGTCTCCTGGCGCGCGTCCCAGATCGCGAAGGCGTACATCCCGGTCAGCCGGTCGACGAAGGTCTCACCCCATTCCAGGTAGGCCCTGAGCACGACCTCGGTGTCACCGCGCGTCCGGAAGTGGTGGCCGCGCGCCAGCAGCTGCGCCCGCAGTTCGCGGAAGTTGTACAGCTCGCCGCTGTAGGTCAGCGTCACCGACCCGGCCGACATCGGCTGCCTGCTGCCCACCGGGTCGATGACGGCGAGCCTGCGGTGCCCGAAGGCCACGTGGGTGTCCAGCCACTGCGCTGCCTCGTCTGGGCCCCGGCAGGCCATGGTCTCGGTCATCTCGTGCAGCAGCGTGCCGGCCTCACGCAGATCCCGCGTGTAGTCCACCCAGCCCGCGACACCGCACATCTACTCGGCCCGCCCGCGCGCGACCACCAGGGTCTCGGTCTCGCCGAGCGGGGCGGCGGTCACGTCGGTGAAACCGGCCGCGGTGAGCCAGCCCTCACACTCCTCGACGGTGTACTCGGAACCGCCGTGCGTGATGAGCAGCATGTCCAAGCTGATCAACAGGTTCACCCGGTGGGTCAGCTCCTCGTCGAGCATCGCGTCGTAGATCAGCACGGCGCCACCGGGGCGCATCGCGCGGAAGGCCTTCTCCAGCAGCAGCTGGCGCTGTTGCGGGGACCAGTCGTGCAGGACGTGCCCGAAGATCAGCACGTCCGCCGGGGGCAGCTCGTCGGTGAAGAAGTCGCCCGCGTGGAAGGAGATCCGGTCGTCCATGCCGAGCAGGGACATGTGCTCGTCGAAGGCCGGCTGCACCTGGGGCAGGTCGAACACCGTGCCGGACAGGTGCGCGTGCGACTTGAGCACGGTGGCGAGCAGGTTGCCACGGGCGCCGCCGACGTCGACCACCGAACGCGCGCCGGACCAGTCGAACGCCTCCGCCAGGCAGGGCCCGACCAGGCCGTTGACCGCGTCCATCATGGCGAGGAACTTGCCCAGTTCGGCCGGCTGTTTCGACATGTGGCCGAAGATGTCCCCGTTGCGGCCCGCCACCTGCGGCTGGCCGCTGCGCAGGGCCTCGGTGAACCGGCCCCAGGCCGGGTAGAGCTTGTGGTTGGCGCGTTCCAGGAAGCCGCCGACGTAGGTGGGCTTGCCCCGCACCAGGTACTGCTCGGCCGCGGGACTGTTGCCGTAACCGGCTCCGGCCCGGTTCAGCAGGCCGAGCGACACCAGCACGTTGAGCCAGTCGCGCACGCCCCGGCCGTGCAGGCCGAGCCGGGTGCGGACCTGCTCATCGGTCGCCGGTCCCTCCGCGAGCACGGTGAACAGGCCCAGCTCGGTGCCCGCGAGCACCGCCTTGGCGTCGCAGAAGGCGGTGCCGAGGTGGATGATCTGCATGGCGCTCGGCATGGTTGGCGCGTCGGTCATGGGTGTTGGCTCCTCTCGGGATGGGACCGCACCAGGCTGGTCGAGCAGGCTCAAGCCGGGCTGGACGCCTGCTCGATCGACCGGCGTTCAGGTTTCCGGCGGTGCGGCCGCGCCGATCACCGCGGCGTCCAGGTCACCGAACCCGGCGGCGACCGCCTCGGCGAACCGCGCGGCCGCGGTGGCCGCCAGTGGCAGATCGATGCCCAGCTCGGCGGCTTCTCTGGTCACCAGCCGCAGGTCCTTCTCCATCAGGCGGGCCCGGAACGCCGCGGGCTGATAGCGCGCCTCGCGCATCAGCGCTGCCCGGAAGGCCAGCACCCGCGAGCTGAAACCGCTGTGCTCGATGGCCGTGAGCAGCTGCTGCCGGTCCAGGCCGGCCCCGACGCCGTAGCGGACGGCCTCGGCCAGGCCGGCGAGTTGCGCGCCGAGCAGCAGGTTGAACACCAGCTTGGTGCTGGCCGCGTTGCCCGAGGGTCCCACGTGCCGCACCTCGCGGCCGAGGACCATGAGCAGGTCGCGCACGTCCCGCAGGTCCGCCGGCGTGCCCGCGGCCAGCACCCGCAGCTCGCCCGCGCGCGCCTGGTGCGGGTTGCCGAGCAGGCACGCCTCGACCCGGCGCAGGCCGGCATCGGCCAGCCGCTGGGCGGCCGCGCGCGCGTAGGTCGGCGAGACGGTGGAGGTGTCGACCACCAGCTGACCGGCCACCAGCCCGGGCAGTGCCTGCTCGAACAGCACGCGCTCGACCGCGGCCTCGTCGCCGAGGCTGACCAGCACGACCCGCGCGCTGGCCACAGCCTCGGCCGGGGTCGCCGCGAAGGTCGCGCCGTCGGCCACCAGCTCGGCGGCCTTGTCCGGCGATCGGTTGTACACCGTCAGCGGGAAGCGCGCAGCCAGCAGCCGGTGGGCCATTCCGGCGCCCATGTTGCCGAGTCCGAGCACCGCGGTGGGGTACATCGTGCCCCTCAGCCCGCGGTGAGCTGGGACAGGCACCGCATCGACGCGTCGCGGAAGTAGCGGGCGAAACCCTCCGGGGTGCCGGTGTCCCGCTGTTCCCGGAGGTAGGGCGCGAGCCTGCGTTCGAGTTCGTGCACGCCTTGCTGGGTGGCCATGTGCCGGCCGACCAGGCGCAGATCGCCCTCGTAGTGGATCACCCTGACCAGCAGGTCGTCCTTGACGAACACGGCGGTGCCCAGCAGGCGGCCCGCCTCGGCTCCACTGTCGTCCCGCAGGACGGGCGTGTCCACCCGGCGGAACCCGGCGAAGACCTCCGCGATCTCGTCCTCGTGCCCCGGCTTGATCCGGTAGGTGATCGCTGCGTACGGCATGGTTCCTCCCTAGACGTGGTTCGGTGTCAGATTCCGCCGTCGACCGGCAGGGTCACGCCGCTGACGTAGCGAGCCGGGTCGCCGGCCAGGAAGAGCACGACTTCGGCCACCTCCTCCGAGGTGCCGAGCCTGCCGAGCGAGGTAAGGCCCGCGACCCGCTCCCTGATGTGCGCGGGCAGCTCGTCGCCGGTGTCGATGAGTCCGGGCGCGATCGCGTTGACCCGGATGCCCCGCGGTCCCAGTTCCTTGGCCAGGGAGCGGGTCAGGCCGATCACGCCCGCCTTGGCTGCGGTGTAGTGCGCGCGTTCCGGGATGCCCCTGGTCGCCGCCGACGCGCTGAAGTTGATCACCGAGGCGCCCGGCCCGAACAGCGGCAACGCGGCCTGGGTGACCAGGTAGGCCGCGGTGAGCCCGGTGTCGAGCATGTCCCGCCACTCCTCTGCCGGCAGTTCGGCGATGGCGGCCTGTCCGTCCCGGCCCACGTTGTTCACCAGCACGTCCAGCCCGCCGAGGCGCCGCAGGCATTCGCCGAGCAGTCGCCGCACGTCCTCGGGCCGGGTCACATCGGCGCGCACCACGCCGATGTCCTGGGCCTCGAGTTCCTCATCGCCGTCCTGCCCGCGATGGCAGGTCACCACCCGCGCACCGCTGCGGGCGAAGGCGAGCACCGTGGCGCGGCCGATGCCACGGGTGCCTCCGGTCACCAGGACACGTTTGTCCTTCATCCTGTTCCTCCTGAGGGGTAAGGCGTTACTGGGCAACGAAGACGACGGCGTTGACGAGGAAGGCCAGTGCGGCGAGCACCGTCCGCACGAGGTTGAGCGCCCGCCAGCGGGGACGCGGATCCCGCCAGTCCGGCGGTGGCTCGCGGTCCTGCCGGACCAGCCGGTTGAGCGGGACGTTGCCGAAGTGGGACACCGCCGAGACGCTCAGCAGCAGCGCTGCCGCCAGCGCGAACCACCAGCGCGATCCGGTGGCCAGCACCGCGAGCAGCACGTCGGCGACCGCACTGGCCAGCACGATCACCGGCATCGCCGGGTCGAAGTGCCGGCCGATCAACCGATGGGCGGCCAGATACCGCCGCGGCGGCAGGGCCAGGAACATGGGCACCAGGCTGAGCGCGACGCAGAACAGCACTCCGGCGGTGAGCCCGCTGCCCACCAGCGCCACGATGCCGAGCAGGGGCACCATCAGTACTCCGCGGTCACCTGGTAGACCTGGAACCCCGTCCCGTACTGCCGCAGCGGGGCGGTGGCGGCCCGGTGGCCGGGGCCGCTCTCCCAGCGCTGGAACGCCGCCAGGCTCTCCCATTCGCTCAGCACCGCGAACTCGTCCGGAGCCCGCACGGACTGCAGCAACTCGTTCCCGAGCAGCCCCGGCGTTCCGGCCAGCAGCCCGCTGATCCGGTGGTAGGCCAGCGTCACCGCCTCCGGACTGCCGGCGGGGGCGACCGCGTACACCAGGACCCGCACCCGTGCGGTGCTCATGGCAGCTCGTGCACGAGGTGCATGGTGGTCATCGAGCCCGCGGAGCGGTACGGGTGCAGCTGGCTGCGGTGCTCGACGTGGCCCTGGCTGCGCTCGTACTCCCGGAACAGCTCCTCACTGGTCCAGTCGCTGACGATGTAGTAGACGCTCTCCTCCTCGGCGCTGCGGGACAGCGTCTGGCCCAGGTTGGCGGGTTGCCCGGTGATGGCGCCGCCGAGCCGGCGCCACACCTCCTCGAACTCGCGTTCCCTGCCCGGATGGATCTCCATGCGCAACAGCACGCGGAACATGGTCAGATTCCCCCGTCCACCTGGATGGTCTCGCCGGTCAGGTAGCTGGCCAGCCCGCTGGCCAGGAAGAGCACCACACCGCCGACCTCGTCGGGCCTGCCGAGCCGTCCCAGCGCGGTGAGGTTGCGATAGCGCTCGGTCACCTCGACCGGCAGCTGCCGCTCGGTCTCGATCACCCCGGGCGCGACGACGTTGACCCGGATCCCGCACGGTCCCAGCTCCTTGGCCAGCGATCTGGTGAGGCCGGTGAGCCCGGCCTTGGCCGCTGTGTAGTGCGCGCGCATCGGGACGCCCACGGACGCGGCGCGCGAACCGACGAACACCACCGATCCGCCCAGCGCCAGCAGCGGCAGCGCGCGCTGGGTCAGCAGGTAGGCTGCGGTGAGGTTGGTGTCGAGGATCCGGCTCCACTCGGCGGGCGCCAGGTCGGCGAACGGCTGATGGCTGATCGCGCCCGCGCTGTGCACGACCGCGTCCAGCCTGCCGAACCGCTCCTGACAGGCGCCGACGAGCTGGTCCACGCCCTCGGGAGAACTGATGTCGGCGGCCACGGCATGGTGCTTGCCGCCGGTCTGCCTCAGTTCGCGGAGCAGGTCGGCTGCGGACTCCTCGTCGCGGTGGTAACCGGCGACGACGTCGGCGCCTGCCAGGGCGAACAACCGGCTGATACCGCGGCCCACACCGCGGGTCCCACCGGTGACCAGGACTTTGTGGCCTTCCAACCGAATGGTCATGACATCTCCTCAGCGCAGTACGGCGACGGCCGCGGCGTTCGCCACGAGCGCGAAAGCGGCCAGGACGGTGCGGACGTTGTTCCAGGCCCGCCAACGGTTCCGGGGATCGAGCCGGGCCCAGTCCCGCGGCGCCGCCGCGGGATCCAGGGCCAGCACGTACCGGTTGATCGGGACGTTCTTGGCCACCGAGATGGCCAGTACCGCCAGGAGCAGGAGTGCGCCTGCGCTCGCACACCAGCGGGCGGCGCCGCGCGTGAGCGCGACCAGGGCCAGGTCCAGCAGCACGGTGGTCATGTGCAGGATCGGCATCATCGGGTCGAACCTCGGCCACAGGAAGCGCACCAGCCGCACGTACCGCTCGTACGGCGAGGCGCGGAACAGCGGCACGAAACCGACGACGGTGGCCACCATGACGCCGAAGGCGACGCCGTTGCCCAGCAACGCGAGCGCGGCCACGACGCCCGTCATCGTCGTTCGCCGGCCGCCGCGCGCTCGACCAGCTGCCGGATCCGCTGCTGCTGGACCTTGGTGCCCTGGCTGATGCGTTCGGTCATCGTCGCGTCGTCCACCGGGGCGTCCGGCCTGAGCTTGAAGTCCTGCACCCAGCGCATGAGCGTCCCGCCGTCCGGGGCCCTCCGGTAGGTCCACCGGATCCGCATGTACTCGTACGGGCCGGTCTCCACCCGGTGCGCGTGCACCGTCCACATGCTCGGGTCGGGGGTGCGTTCCGACACCCACGTCCACACCCTGCCGTTCTCGTCGGGGTGTTTGGTGAGCCGGAACCGCACCGTGTCGCCGCGCCGCTCCAGGACCTCCACCGAGGCGTACTCGCTGAACAGCGACGGCCAGGACTCGACGTCGTTGGTCATGTCCCACACCAGCTGCAGCGGAGCCGCGATCAGCACCTCGTGGTCGGTGTGGCCCGCCATGTCAGCCGACCGCCCGCGCGCCAGCCACGTAGGCGATGAACTCGTTCGGCGTGCCGAGGGTGAAGACGACGTCGTCCGGGATCGTCACGCCGGTGCGGCGGCCGACCCTGGTGGCGGTCTCCAGCACGACGAGCGAGTCGTACCCCAGCTCGGCGAACGGGGTGTCGCCGATATCAGCCGTCGACCCGGCGGACTCGCTCGGTCCGGCGACCTCGCGCATGATCTGTTGCAACTGCTCCAGTGTCAGGTCACGCATCTCTGGCTCCTTCTGGATGGACGAGCACGGCGGCGGAGTTGAAGCCGCCGTGGCCGCGGGCGAGCACCAGGGCGGCGCGCACGCGGGCCTCGCGGGTGGTGCGCACCAGGTCGAGACCTGGTGGCGCGGCGCGCGGTCCGGGAGTCGGCGGCAGCACCTGGTGCCGCAGCGACAGGCAGGCGGTGGCCAGGTCCAGCGCCGCCCCGCCCGCGTACAGCCGGCCGGTCATGCTCTTCGGCGCGGTCACCGGGACGCGGTCCGGGCCGAAGAGCGCGACGATCGCCTCGGCCTCCGCGCGGTCGAGGTCAGGTGAGCCCGCGGCGTCGGCGTACACGACGTCGATCTGCTCCGGCCGGAGCCCGGCATCGGCCAAGGCCAACCGGACCGCGCGCACGAGGCCGGGGCCCGCGCCGTCGAAGGTGGCCGCGTGACCGGCGAACACCGCGTACGGCGGCCGGGAGCCGGTCCGGTTCTCCATGATCAGCATCGCGCCCCCCTCGCCCGGCACGTGGCCGGCTGCCCCGGGGTCGAAGGGCAGGTACGCCGAGGCCGGGTCCGCGCGCGGGCTGAGCCGTCCGCCGGCGGCCTGGCATAGCACGGCGTACGGGGACAGCGGCGCCTCCGTGCCGCCGGTGACCACTACCCGCGCGCCCTGGCGCAGGGTGCGGCGGGCCTGGGCGGCGGCATCGAGACCGCCTGCCTGCTCGGCGACCAGGACGCCGCACGGCCCGCGCATGCCGTGCCGGATGGAGAGCTGGCCGGTCGTGGCGGCGTAGAACCAGGCGATGGACTGGTACACACCGACGTGCCGCGGCCCCATCGACCAGAGTCGCTCGATCTCCCGCTGCCCGAACTCGTTGCCGCCGGAGGAACTCGCGGTCTGCACGGCCAGCTCGTACTCGGGCAGGCTCGCCGGGTCGACGCCCGCGTCGGCCAGCGCCAACTCGGCGCCGGCCAGCGCGAGCTGCGTCCACCGGTCGGTCTGGGTGGCGAGCCTGGCCGGCACCAGCGCGTCGACCGGTTCGCTGGGCACTTCGCCCGCGCAGCGCACCGGGTAGGCCGAGGCGTCGAACCGGGAGATCGGCCCGATGCCGGAGCGCCCGGCCAGGGTCGCGGCCCAGTACTCCGCCAGCCCCACCCCGTTGGGCGCCACCACGCCGAGGCCGGTGATCACCGTGGTCATGCGGACCCGGTCCCTTGGCGGGCCAGCAGGATGGCCGTCTGGAATCCGCCGAAGCCGCTGCCGACCGACAGCGCCACCCGCACCGCGCGCTCCCGTGCGGTGATCGGCACGTAGTCCAGGTCGCACTCGGGGTCGGGGGTGCGCAGGTTGGCGGTAGGCGGGATCACGCCGTGCTCGATGGCCAGCGCGCAGGCCGCGATCTCGATCGCCCCGATCGCGCCGAGTGAATGTCCCACCATCGACTTGATGGAACTGACCGGCGTGTCGTAGGCATGGGCGCCGAGGCTGAGTTTGAGCGCCGCGGTCTCGTGCCGATCGTTCTGCACGGTGCCGGAACCGTGCGCGTTGACGTAGTCCACCGCGGTGGGGTCCAGCCGGGCTCCGCGCAGCGCGACGGTGATCGCCTCGGCCAGCTCGCGGCCATCCGCGCGGAGCCCGGTCATGTGGTAGGCGTTGCCGCGGTTGCCGAATCCGGCGATCTCCGCGTAGATCCGCGCCCGGCGGCGGCGGGCCGTCTCCCGCTCTTCCAGCACGAACACCGCCGCGCCCTCGCCGAGCACGAACCCGTCCCGGTGCCGGTCGAACGGCTTGGCGGCGTGCGCCGGATCGTCGTTGGCCGCCGAGGTCGCCTTGATCGCGTCGAAACAGGCCACCGAGATCGGGGATATCGGCGCCTCGGTGGCGCCGGTGACCATGACGTCGGCGCTGCCCTCCTCGATCAGCTGGGCCGCGTGCCCGACCGCGTCCAGGCCCGAGGTGCACCCGGTGGACACCGTGGTCACCGGTCCCTGCGCGGCAGCGCACCTGGCCACCTCCGCGGCGAGGTTGCTCGGCACGAGGTGCTCGTACAGGTGCGGCACCGCGTAGCCGGGATCGACGACCCACTGCCGTCCGCCGTCGCTCACCACGACGTACTCGTTCTCCAGGCTGATCGTGGCGCCCACAGCACTGCCGATGGCGACGCCGGTGCGGTGGGCGAGCGGTTCACTGGGTTCCAGACCGCTGTCGCGCAGGGCCTCGCCGGTGGCGACCACGGCAAACTGGGCTGCCCGGTCCAGTCTGCGGATCTGCTGCGGGCCCAGCCCTTCGGCCGCCGGGTTGAAGTCGACTTCCGCGGCGATCCGGGAGCGGTAGCCGGTGGCGTCGAAGGCGGTGATGGCCCTGGTGGCGGTCCGGCCCGCGGTGAGCTGGGCCCAGAACGCCTTCACCCCGACGCCGCCGGGGGCGACCACACCGATGCCGGTGATCACGGCCCTGCGCCGGCTCATGACGTGACCTCGGGATGTGGCAGTGCGGGGGCGGGCGGCGCCTCGGTGTCCACGTGCCCCAGCTCGGGCCGGGGCGCGAGCGGGCACAGGTGGAAGACCGCTTCGGCCGGGCCGCTTGACTGGTTCACCACGCGGTGCCGGACGCCGATCGGCACCACGAGGCCCTCCCCGGCCGCCAGCTCGACCGGCTCGCCGGCGACCTGGACGACGAGCACGCCCGCGGTGACGTAGAGGAACTCCTCGGAGTACGGGTGGTAGTGCTCGCTGACGTGCTCGCCGGGCGCCAGGCGCAGCACCCCGAGGAAGCCTGTGGTGGCGCCGACGGTCCGTGGGCCGAGCAGGACACGGATGTCGCCACCCCGGCGCCGGTTGGGCTCGACCTGCTCGACCGCCATCTTCCGCGTGTGTGGCACGGTGAACTCCTCTAGTCCTAGTCGACTCGCCACTGGTAGAAGGGGGTGGCCATCGCGTCTTTGGGCGCACGCCAGGTGCTCGGGTCGAAGGGCGACACGTGCCGACTCAGTTCCGCGTTCATCCCGGTGAACAAGGGGTGACGCCTAACCCGTTCCAGCTTGGGCAGAAGATCGTTCTCCGCCTCGATCAGATGGAAATAGAGACCGTGGTACTGAAAGAGCGTCCGGCCCGTGACACCAATCATCGCCGGTAGCTCGGTGGCGTCCGATTCCGCGAATATCCGGGCCACCGAACCGGCGTCTTCCGGATTCATCCGGGCGACGATCAAGGTGTGCTTCACCGCTTTCTCCCTCGGGTCGATCGCCTGTCTCGACTCGAAGAATGACAACCGGCGCTGAATAATCACTGGAGCAGCGCTTGAGCGCGGGGGCACCGCACCTTAGCAGCGCTGCAACGGCACTCCCCGGCGACTGGACTCGACCTCGGCGAGTTCGGCGGCGTACAGGCAGGCCAGTTCCGGCAGCCGGTAGAGCGACGGTCCCTCGACCTGGAGCAACCGCACCTCGACCAGCCGGTCGAGGGCGGTCTCGGCGCCCCGGCCGTCCTCGTCCATCAGCTCAGCCGCCTCAGCCACCGTGAGCAGTGGCATCCCGTGCCTGCCGATCTCGCGGAACAGGCGCTGTTCGGTCTCGCCGAGCATGCGGTAGCTGTCGCCGAAACCGGCCCGGAGGTCGGCCCCCACCTGGTTGAGCGCGGAGAGCCGCTGCCGAGGGTCCTGCAGCCGGGCCACCGACTTGGCCAGTGGCCAGTGCCGGGACAGACGCAGCTGGTTGCCCACCGCGCGGATGGCCAGGGGCAGGTGGTCGCACAGCGTGGTCAGCAGCTCGGCCTGGGTCCGCTCGCGGGCCACCCGGTCCCGGCCGACGACGCGGGCAAGCATGGCCACCGACTCGGCCGGTGTCATCCCGTCCAGCTCTACCGACATCGTCGCCATCGGTCCGCGCAACAACGCCCTGGACGTGATGAGCACGGCGCACCGGCGTCCGCTGGGCAACAGCGGCAGCACCTGTCCCGGGTCGGTGGCGCCGTCGAGCACGACGAGCAGCCTGCGGTCCGCGCTCCACGTGCGGAACATCCGGCTGCGCTCCGCCGGCGTTGCCGGCAGCTCGCACTGGCGGACGCCCACGGCCCGCAGGAACCCGGCCAGCACCTCCGAGGGATCAGCTCGCTCGTCGGCGGTACCGGCGAGTTCGGCGTAGAGCTGGCCGTCGGGGTACGCGCCCCGCAGCTGGTGGGCCGCCTGGATGGCCAACGCGCTCTTCCCGACACCTGCCGGTCCGACCACCTGCATGATCTGCACGCTGGACGCAGGGCCGGGGAAGCCGGTCAGGCTCTCCCTGACCATGGCGAGTTCGGTCTGCCTGCCGGAGAAGTCCATCGTGCCCGGCGGCAGCTGGGCGGGCGGGAGCGCCACGCCCGCCCTGGCGATGCCCTCCGCGGTGGCGCGCAGGTCGAGCAGCGGATCCGCGGACAGCATGCGGAGTTGCAACCGCTTGAGCGAGGGCGACGGCTCGAGCCCGAGTTCGCGCCGGATGACGCTGTGCAGCTGCTGGTACACGTCCAGGGCCTCGAACCGCCGCTCCGAGCGGTACAGCGAGATCATCAGCTGCGAGTAGAACCGCTCGTGCAGGGGGTGCTCGCTGATCAGCGAACGCAGCTCGCTGGTCAGCGCGCGGTGCCTGCCCAGACGGAGATCGGCCTCGATCCGCAGCTCGACGGCCTGCAGGCGGCGCTCCTCGAGCCGCACCACGTGCGCCTCCAGGATCGGACCGCACTGCACATCGGCCAGCGCAGGTCCCCGCCACAGGGCCAGCGCGTCCCGCAGCTGCGCGGCCGCGCGGTCGGGATCGCCGTCCTCCAGCAGCGCACTGCTCTCCTCGAGCTTCCGTTCGAAGACGAACATGTCCAGATCCTCGGGGTTGATCGCCGCTAGATATCCGGAAGGACGAGTGAGCAGCATTCCCTGTTGCGCGTCACCGGAAGGCAACAGCTTTCTGAGCTGGTAGATATATGTTTGCAGCGTGGTGAGAACACTCCGTGGCGGCGGATCCCGCCAGATCTCCTCCATCAGCGAGTTGATGGACACCACGCGGTTGTGCTGCAAGATCAGTAGCGCCAGCACGCTACGCAATTTCAGCGCGGTCGGGGTCAGGACAGTTTCATCCTGAGTCACCGATAGAGATCCGAGCACCTGAAACTTCACTGCCATCCCCCCAGACAGCCGTATGTCGCCCCCAACATGGTGCAGCTCACACTACAGATTGACGCACCATTTGTCATCACCGTCATGATCTCAGGACTTTTGTCCGCATTGGCCGCCTGACATCTGTACATGATCGTCCGGTTGGCACGCCGATGGCCGAAATCCGCCGATTCACCAGTCGATGCGCCGTCCACTCCGGAAAAAGCCGCCGGTCGGGCCACCGTCGGGAAGCGTGGCGGCCCAGACGACCTCCGCCGCGGCGGCTTCCGGCGACCGCGGCGCGTCCGGGCGCATCCTGGTCCGGACCAGTCCTGGGTTGACCGCGTTGACCAGCACACCGGTCTCCGCCAGTTCCGCAGCCAGCATCACGGTGAGTGCGTTGAGCGCCGCCTTGGACACGGCGTAGGCGGACAGCTCAGGCGCCAGTCCGTTGCTGAAGGCGCCGATGCCGCTGGACACCATCACGATCCGTCCCCAGCCGCGCCGGACCATCCCCGGCAGGAACGCCTGACAGACCCGCCACGAGCCGAGGGTGTTCACCTCCAGGTGCCTGCGCACCAGGTCCATGGGCACGGCCGAGGGGGTCTGTCCCTCCGGCAGCAGCACCCCGGCATTGTTGATCAGGACGTCGACCGCGCCCGCCTGCCGCTCCGCCCGCCGCACGCAGTCCGGATCGGTGATGTCCAGGTGCACCGCCCCGGTCTCGGCGGCGATCGCGGGATTCCGCACCCCCAGCACCACGTGGTGGCCCAGCAGGCGCATCCGGTCCGCGACCGCCCGGCCGAGCCCGCGGTTCGCACCGGTCACCAACACTCTTCGTTTCGGGTCCATGCCGCCACGGTGGCCGAGTTCCCTTGAGCCGCACTGGAATGCCCAGCGATCCTCGACCGCGTCTCGAGACCCCGGGACCACGCTGCCGGCATGCGCGTGCTGTTCACCACCTGGGCCTGGCCTTCACACCTGTACGCCATGGTCCCGCTCGCCTGGGCGCTGCGCGCCGCCGGCCACCAGGTACGGGTGGCCAGCCAGCCCGAGCTGACCCCCGCCATCCGCGCGGCCGGCCTGCCTGCCATGCCGGTGGGCCGCGATGTGGCCACGGTTCCGCTGTTCCGGGACATCCTCACCAGCGGGCGGCCGTCCGGATCGCCCAGGGTGCTCTCGGTGTTCCACGCGGTGGCCGAAGCCATGGTGGACGGGCTGGCCTGCGCGGTCCGCCGCTGGCAGCCCGACCTGGTCGTGTCCGACCCCACCTGCTGGGCAGGCCCACTCGCCGCGGCCGCGTCGGGCACCCCGGTGTGGCGCCTGCTCTACGGCTTGGACCTGCTCGCCGCGTTCCGCACGGATATCGCCGCGGCCCTGCGGCCCCTCGCGAACCGGCTCGGCCTGGCCGAGGCCGACCCGTACGCCGCCCCGGCCATCAGTCCGTGCCCGCCCGCCCTGCGCGACCGCGCGGTGCGACTGCCGATGCGCTACGTCCCGTACAACGGTCCGGGGCTGCCGCCCAGCCTGCCGGATCGGCCGCGGATCTGCGTGACCTGGGGGCACACCATGGCGCGGCTCGGGCCGTCGTACTTCCCGGTGGACCGGATACTCACCGCCCTGGCCCACCGCCGCGACGTGGAGATCGTCGTCGCGGTGACCGGGGCGCAGCGCCGGCTGCTCCCGTCACCGCCACCGACGGTGCGGTTCGCCGAATCGGTCCCGTTGCACCTGCTGCTGCCGCACTGCCAGGCGATGGTCGCGCACGGCGGCGCGGGCACCATGCTCACCGCGCTCGCCGCCGGCCTGCCCCAGGTGCACATCCCCCGGCTGCCGGATCACCGCGCGCACGCCGCCCGGCTCGCCGCGACCGGCGCCGGCGTCGTCCTCGGCCCCGACCTGTCCGGACTCAACGCGGCCGTCACCGCGTTGCTCGACGACCAGGGACATCGGAGCGCGGCCGGGGCGCTGCGCGCCGAGATGCTCGACCAGCCATCGCCCGCCGATGTGGCCGCGGCGATCCTCGAGATCGAAAGGGACGTCCATGCTCGCTGAAGTAATGGTCGACGCGGGCCACCGCTTGATCAGGAACTACCCGCCGGAAGGGCGCGGCTATTGGGCGGCGCGCTTCTGGGACCGCGAGGAGGTGGAGACCAGGGCCCACCTCGGGGACGACTTCCGCGCGCAGAAGGCGTGCATCGCCGACTACCTCTCCCGGTACGCCGCGGACGCCGGCCGGGTGATCGAGATCGGCTGTGGCACCGGCGAGTTCACCGACCACGCCGCCCGGCTCACCGCGGCGCAGGAGATCCTCGCGATGGACATCTCGGCGCGGGCGCTGGAGCGGGCCATGGCCAGGGTGACCCATCCCGGGCTGCGGCTGGTGCGCGGCGACTTCTGGACCGCCCCGGACCTGGGGACGGCGCCACTGGTGATGTGCGTCGACGCGATCCACCACCTGGGTGATGTGCGCCAGGTGCTGCAACGGATGAGCACGCTGGTGGAGCCGGGCGGCACGTTCATCGGCAACCTGTGGACGCTGGACAACTACCACGAGTACCAGCGCACTCGCAACGGAACCCTGGGACACCTGGGCCGGTGCGCGCTGTTCCTGGCCAACGCGCTGGCCATGCGCGCCAGTGGTGGCCGGTTGCGCTGGGCCTCCTACCGGACCCAGCTGCTGCGCGCCCGGCAGGTCGAGCCGCTGTTGCGGGAAACCTTCGACGAGGTGCTCGAAGTGGCCAGCACCCGGTACTTCGTCGCCTTCGCCTGCCGTCGCGCCGACTGAGGCACTTCGGCCAGTATTAGCGCTGTGACTCGCTCTTTGACCTCGCGTGACATCGTCGCACTGACCGTGCTCGGCCTGCTGCTCGAAGGTCCCAGCCACGCGTACAACCTAAACCGGGAAATCCGGACCAGGAAGATGGACTTCGTGAGCGGCTTGCCGCGCAGCGTGTACCACGCGATGGACCGGCTGGCCGCGCAGGGCCTGTCCCGGCTGGCCGAGACCAGCCGGGACGGCCGCAGGCCGGAGCGGTCGGTGTACGAGATCACCGACGGGGGCAGGAAGGAGTTCTACGAGGCCCTGGCCGACCTGCTCATGGCGCCGACCGACAAGGAGCTGCCGTTCACCATCGCGCTGTCCTTCCTGATCAGGCTGGCGCCACAGGAGGTGCTGGCGGTCCTGCGCAAGCGCGCCGCCCGGCTGCGGGCCGAACTGGCCGAGGTCGACGCCTCGCTGGAGGTCGGCAGGCAGCACGTGCACCGGCTGGCGCTGCTGGAGGTCGAGTACACCCGGACGTTGCGGCGGGCCGAGTTGGACTGGCTCGACCAGTTGGTCGCCGACATCGCCGCGAGCCGACTGGACTGGGATCCGGACGCGATCCTGCGGGATCCCTCGATCCTGTCCCGGTGAACCAGCTCAGCGCACGGCGTCGGCGAGCCGGTGCACCTGGTCGGACCCGGCCACGCAGGGCATGAAGATCAACTCATCGCAGCCGGCGTCCACGTGCTCGGCGATCTTGGCCCTGATGGCGGCGGGCCTGGTCAGCGCCTGGCCGGCGGCGAAGCGGGCCCGATCCCCAGCGAAGGCGAAGTAGTCCAGCAGGTACCGGGACGCCCGCTCGTCCGCCTCCGGGCCGAGCGCGAAGTACACCTGGCCCATCAGCCACGGCCGGTCGGTCCGGCCCTGCTCGGCCCAGGCCACGTGGACCCGGTCGGTCAGCTCCCCGTAACTCGACGCCGAGATCCCGCCGCCGATCCAGCCGGCGCCGAACCGGGCGGCGCGGCGCATCGCAGCCGGTGAGTGCCCCCCGACGATCACCGTGGGCCGGACCGGCGGACCGATCGTGCCGGCGGACCACAGCTCGCGCATGCGCTCCAGCATGTAGTCCAGCCTGCGGCCGCGTTCCCGGTACGGCACCCCGCACAGCGCGTAGTCGTCCTCGCGGCCCCCCGCGGCCACGCCGAGCACGAGGCGTCCCGCGGACAGCCGGTCCAGCGAGGCGATCTGTTTGGCCAGTGGTGCCGCCTCACCTCGCGTGGCCGCCAGCAGCACGGTGGTGGCTAGTTGGATCCTGCTGGTCGCCGCCGCCGCGACAGCCAGCGCGACCAGCGGGTCGCTGGTCGGGTACGCCACCCGGTCGGTGATCCCGACGGTGGCGAAGCCGTCGTGCTCCGCCCTACGCGCCCAGGTGACCAGGTCGGCCACCGTCGTGCCCGGCGGGTGCGCCGGAAGGCCGATGCCGATCCGCATGCCAGCTCCACTGTTCATGTCCGGCACCCTGCCCTCGGCCGCTCAAGCAGCGCTTGAGCAGGCCTCGACACCTGCTCGCCATGATCGTGCCCTCGCAGGCGAGAGGAGTCCGATCATGAAGGCGCTCGTGCTGGCCGGTGGTGTCGGCACCAGGCTGCGACCGATGAGTCACACCATGGCGAAACAGCTCGTCCCGGTCGGCGGCAGGCCGGTCCTGCACCACTGCCTCGACTCGATCGCCGCCGCGGGCGTCAGCCAGGTGGGCATCGTCGTCGGCGACCGCGCGAACGCCATCACCTGGTCGGTCGGCGATGGGTCCGGGTTCGGGCTCGACGTCACCTTCCTGCGCCAGGAGCAGCCCCTCGGCCTGGCCGATGCCGTGCGCACCGCCCAGCCGTTCCTCGGCGACGAGGACTTCGTGCTGTACCTGGGCGGCAACGTGCTGATCGACGGCATCACCGAGCTGACCGCCCGCTTCGCACGGGACCGGCCGGACGCCGGGATCGTGGTCGCCCCGGTGGCCGACCCGGCGCAGTACGGCGTTGCCGAGGTGGATGCCGGCGGCCGGTTGGTGCACGTGGTGGAGAAGTCACCTGCCCCGCCCAGCAACCTGGCCATGGTCGGGGTGTACTTCTTCACCCCCGCCGTCCACACCGCGATCCGCGCGATCAAGCCAAGCTCGCGCGACGAATGGGAGATCACCGACGCGGTCGAGTGGCTAGTCCGGCGTGGCCACGATGTGCGGGCCTACCGCTACCGGGGCTATTGGAAGGACACCGGCAACGTCGCCGATCTGCTGGCCTGCAACGATGCGGTGCTCGACGGCATGCCCGGCGCCGTGCACGGCAATGTGGATGCGGAGTCGGTGCTGCTGGGCCGGGGCGTGGTGCGTGAAGGTGCGAGCGTGAGCCGGTCCAGGGTGGTCGGTCCTGCGGTCATCGGCGCGGGGAGCACCATCGTGGACAGCTACGTCGGGCTGTACACCTCCATCGGCGAGGACTGCCACCTGGACCGGGCGGGTATCGAGTGCTCAGTCGTGCTGGACCGCGCCAGGCTCTCCGGCGTGCGGCGGCTGACCTCCTGCCTCATCGGGCGCCGCACCCAGGTGGTGGCCGGGGATGGCACCGAGCTGGTGATCGGGAACGACACGACGATCCGGCTGGAATCGTGATGGCGCCCCGCCGCCTGTGGCAGTCGATCGTCGACGGGCTGGCCGCGATGGCGCCGCCGTACTACTGGCCGCCGGTCCCCGGCGACTACGGGCGCGCCGCGTTCCCGGCCGCCGGCCCGGCACGGGAGTCGGCCGGACCGGGCATCACGGTGTTGCTCACCGGTCTGCCCAGCGCGGGCAAGTCGACCATCGCGCGTGGCGTCGCGGACCGGCTGCGGGCCGCCGGATGGCCGGTAGCGGTGCTCGACGGTGACGAGGTCCGCGCGCACCTGACCCGCGACCTGGGCTTCAGCCGGGCGGATCGCGAGGAGAACATCCGCCGGATCGGCTGGGTGGCACTGCTGCTGGCCACGCACGGGATCGCCACCCTGGTGCCGGTGATCGCACCGTACCGGACCAGCCGGGCGCGGCTGCGGGACCAGCACCGTCACGGCGGCGCGGACTTCGCCGAGATCCACGTGGCCACACCACTGGAGGTGTGCCGGGCGCGCGATGTCAAGGGCCTCTACGCGCAACAGCGCGCCGGTCGGCTGCGCGGCCTGACCGGTGTGGACGATCCCTACGAACCACCGGAGGCCGCCGAGCTGGTGCTGCCCGCGCACCGGCAGTCGGTCAGCGAGTCGGTACAGGCGGTGTGCGAGCTGGTCGTACATCGGAGCTGGGTATGACCGGGGCAGGCGCGACGGATTCGGTGCACCGGCTGGAGTCCGAGGCGGTGCACATCTGCCGCGAGGTGGCCGGGCAGTTCGATCGCGCAGTGGTCCTGTTCTCCGGGGGCAAGGATTCCACGGTGCTGCTGCACCTGGCGATGAAGGCGTTCTGGCCCGCTCCGGTGCCGTTCCCGGTGCTGCACGTGGACACCGGGCACAACTTCCCCGAGGTGCTCGAGTTCCGGGACCGGGTGGTGAAAGGCTACGGCGTGCGCCTGCTGGTGGCGCGGGTGCAGGAGTGGATCGACCGGGGCGCGGTGCGGGAGCGACCGGACGGGACGCGCAATCCGCTGCAGACCGTGCCGTTGCTCGACTCGATCAACGCCAACGGGTTCGGCGCGGTGCTCGCCGGCGGCAGGCGGGACGAGGAGCGCGCCCGGGCGAAGGAACGGATTTTCAGTCTCCGCAACGCTTTCGGCCAGTGGGATCCGCGCGCGCAGCGACCGGAGCTGTGGAACCTGTACAACGGGCGGCACCGGCCCGGCGAGCACGTGCGGATCTTCCCGCTGTCCAACTGGACCGAGCTGGATGTCTGGCGCTACATCGCCAGGGAACGCATCGAGCTGCCGTCGATCTACTTCGCGCACCGGCGCGCGGTCTACCTCCGGGACGGGATGCTGCTGACCGCGGGGCCGTGGGGCGGGCCGGCGGACGGGGAACGAGTGGAGACCAGGACGGTGCGCTACCGGACGGTGGGCGACGGTTCGTGCACCGGCGCGATCGAATCGTGCGCGGCTACCGTGCCGGAGGTCATCGCCGAGATCGCGGCCTCCCGGGTGAGCGAGCGGGGCGCGAGCCGGGCCGACGACCGGCTGTCCGAGGCCGCGATGGAGGACCGCAAGCGGGAGGGCTACTTCTGATGGCGGACTTGCTGCGCCTGGTCACCGCGGGCAGCGTGGACGACGGGAAGTCCACGCTGGTGGGCCGCCTGCTGCACGACACTGGAGCGGTGACCACGGATCAACTGGACGCGGTGGCCAGGATGAGCGAGCGCAAGGCGCTGTCCGCGCCCGACCTCTCGCTGCTGGTGGACGGGCTCCGCGCGGAGCGGGAGCAGGGCATCACGATCGACGTGGCCTACCGGTACTTCGCCACCCCCAGGCGCTCGTTCATCCTCGCCGACACACCGGGCCACGTGCAGTTCACCCGGAACACGGTGTCCGGGGCGTCCACGGCGCAGGTCGCGGTGCTGCTGGTGGACGCGCGCAAGGGGGTGGTGCCGCAGACCCGCCGCCACTGCGCGGTGCTCGCCCTGCTCGGCGTGCCCCACTTGGTGCTCGCGGTGAACAAGATGGACCTGGTGCGGCACGAGGAGGGCGCGTTCGAGCTGGCCGCCAAGGAGTTCACCGGCCACGTCAGCGCGCTGGGCTACCGGAACGGGTCGGTGACGGCTATCCCGGTGTCCGCGCTGGACGGCGACAACGTGGTCGAACCGAGCCCTCGGTTGCCCTGGTACTCCGGCCCGACCCTGTTGCGGTACCTGGAAGAGGTGGCGGTCGCCTCAAGCGCCGACGCCGCGCCCTTGCGGTTCCCTGTGCAGTGCGTGATCCGTCCCGGCACCGCGACTCACCCGGACTACCGCGGCTTCGCCGGCACGGTGTCCGCAGGCAAGGTTCGCCCTGGCGATGAGGTGGTGGTGCTGCCCTCGGGCGTGCGCGGCAGGGTCGAGCGCATCGATGTGCCCGACGGTCAGCTCACCGAGGCGGCGGCCGGGGACTCGGTGACACTCGTGCTCGCCGGCGACGCTGTCGCCGCCAGGGGTGACCTCATCGCCTCGGCGGCCGAACCGCCGAGGGTGACCGACGAGGTCGAGGTCACCCTCGCCTGGCTGGCCGAGCGGCCGTTGACCCCGGGTGCGCGGTTGCTCATCAGACATGGGACCAGCACGGTGCACGCCGTCGCCGGTGAGATCCACGAGCGGTTCGACGAGCAAGCTCTGTCCATTGTGGACAAGCCAGGACGACTGGGAGTCAACGAGATCGCGCGGACCTCATTGCGCCTGTCCAGCCCGCTGCCGGTGGACGACTACGTGCGCGACCGCGGCAACGGCGCGCTGCTGGTGATCGATCCCGACTGCGGGGACACCCTCGCCGCGGGCCTGGTCGGCAACCCGCTGCCAGTGCTCGAACCAGGCGGAGACACGGCCGCCCCGTCGACCGGAGCCGTGGCCCGCCTCATCGGGGTGACCAAACGCTTCGGGCACGGCGCGCGGTCGGTGAACGTGCTGGACGGCGTAGACCTGGACATCGTGCCTGGGGAATTCGTCTGCCTGCTCGGCGCCTCCGGCTGTGGCAAGACGACGCTGCTCAACCTGATCGCCGGTCTCGAGCGCCCCACCCTCGGCGAGGTCCGGCTCAGCGCCACTCGACCGGCGGTGATGTTCCAGGAGAGCGCGCTGATGCCGTGGCTGACCGCCGCGGGCAACGTGGAACTGGCCCTGCGGTTCGCCGGGGTTGGCCGGGCCGAGCGTCAGGCCCGGACGACCCGCCTGCTCGAACTTGTCCGACTGGACGGGGTTGGCGACCGGCGGCCGCACGAGCTGTCCGGTGGCATGCGCCAGCGAGTCGCCCTCGCCCGCGCGCTTGCGTCCACTATGGACGGTTCCGAGTCTGGAGGCCGTGCACTGCTGCTGATGGACGAGCCGCTCTCGGCACTGGATGCCATCACCCGCGACCTGCTGCAGGGCGAACTGCTCCGCGTGTGGGAGGCCACCGGTTCCGCCGTGGTGTACGTAACCCACGACGTCCGCGAGGCGGTTCGGCTCGGCCAGCGAGTGCTCCTGCTCAGCTCCAGGCCGGGCACCGTGGCCGGCCAGTGGCACACCGATGGCGTGACCGGGCCGGCCGAGCTGTCCATTGTGGACGAAATCACCGTCGCCCTCCGGAAGGTGATCGGCCCGCATGCGCAGAGCTGACCTGATGCCAACGGCCCGGCTGGACACTCCGACGGTCAGCGGGAACCGGCGCTCCCGGATCCGCCGGGCCGGGCGGGCCGTGCTCGCACCGGCCTTCGCGGTCGCCGCGCTCGTCGGCCTCTGGCAGGCACTGTGGGCGGCCGCTTTCTGGCCGGAGCACCGGCTCCCGGCGCCACTGGCGGTGTGGCGGGAGTTGATGGGCACGATCGAGAGCGGACAGGTGTGGGAACTGCTCTGGGTTTCGCTGCACCGAGCCGCCATCGGCTTCGGCATCGCGGTGCTGCTCGGCGCGCCGCTCGGCCTGCTGCTGGCGAAGGCGCCGCTGGTGCGCGCCGCGATCGGCCCGCTGGTCACCGGCCTGCAGAGCCTGCCTTCGGTGGCGTGGGTGCCCGCCGCGCTGCTCTGGTTCGGGCTCACCGACGGCGCGATCTACCTGGTCGTGCTGCTGGGCTCGGTGCCCTCGATCGCCAACGGGCTGCTCGCGGGCATCGACCAGACGCCGCCGATCCTGCCTCGCGTCGGCAAGGTGCTCGGAGCCAGCCGGCTGGGGACCGTGTGGCACATCCTCCTGCCTGCCGCGTTGCCGGGTTTCCTCGCCGGGCTGCGGCAGGGGTGGGCGTTCTCCTGGCGTTCCCTGATGGCCGCGGAACTGATCGCCACCTCGTCCGGGCTCGGTTTCGGCCTCGGCCAGTACCTGCAGCTCGGGCGGTCCCTGTCCAGCATGGAAATGGTGTTCGCCGGAATCTTCCTGATCTTCGGCGTCGGCGTCGGCGTCGAGCTGCTGACCTTCCGCCCGGTGGAGCGGGCCGTGCTCCGCGCCCGCGGACTCGGCCCGACCCACTGACCAGTTGCCCGCACCAGCGATATTCGAGCCGCGCACCACCTCCTGCCACCAGGATCCCGCACCGGCTCGCCGGCGAGCCATCCACCACACACCTGGAGGCGGACATGGATTCGACCACTCGGCGAACCTTCCTCAAGGCAGGCACCGCCGCACTAGCAGCGGTCCTGGCCTCCGCCGGAGAGGCGGACGCGCACCCGTGCACCGCGTGGTCCTGTCCCGAACCGGGCAAACCGATCATCATCGAAGGTGCGCTGAACGTGCGTGATGTCGGCGGCTACGAAACCACGGAGGGGCACACGGTCAGGTACAGCCAGGTCTTCCGGTCCGGCACACTGGCCTACGTCACCCCGCGCGGTGTGCAGCGGCTGGCCACGCTCAGCCTCAGCACGGTCGCCGATTTCCGCACCGCCGCCGAAGTGCGGAACCAAGGGCCGGACCGGCTGCCCGCCGGGGTGAGATCGATCTCCATCCCCATCGGCGAGGCGAACGCCGCCAACACCGCCGCCCTTGACCCGGCACTGGTCGAGCTGTACCGGGACTACGTCCGGAACAGCTCGTGGCGCGCCGGGTTCGGGCGCGCCCTGCGCCACATCGCCACCACGGCGGATCGGCCGCTGCTTTACCACGACAGCGCGGGCGCGCACCGGAGCGGCTGGTTCACCGCCGTGTTGCTGACCCTGCTGCACGTGCCGAAGGGGCAGGTCTACGCCGACTACCTGCGCAGCAACGACGCGCTCGGCGGCACCTACGCCCACCGGGAGTACCTCGATGCGGCCTTCGACCAGGTGGTCAGGGACTACGGGGCGTTCAACAGTTTCATCACCGACGGCCTGGGCCTCTCCACCACCACCGCGTTGCAGATCCGGGCATATCTCCTGTCGCTCGCGTGAACCCGGTCAGCGCTCGGGCCGGGGGTTCACCCGCGCGGAGGTGCGACATCAGGCCCGGGCGGCCGGAGCGGTCCTGGACCTCGGGGCCTGGTCCGGCTGCGTGTGGTCGTTCATGGGCTCTGCTCCACCGCAAGCTGGGCGGTGAGGTAGACGGCGCCGCCAACGTAGGCGGTGTGGCCGGTGTCGTGCGAGGCGGTGGTGGCCGCGGTGACCTCGGCGGCGAACTCCGGGACCCTGGGCAGGTGCCCGCCTGCTGCCTGCGGGCTTCCAGGGTGCCAGGGGTGGCGCGGTTGAGCAGGGTAACGGTGATGGTGTCCTCGATCATGTCGCCGGAGACCACCACCAGGCTGATGCCGCGTCCGGTCAGCTCGGGGATGCGCTCGCGCAGCGCGTCCTCGCTGGCCCGTTCGCTGCGAGCGACGGGCTTGTACTGCTCGATCTCGGGCAGGCGGCCGTGGAAGTGCGCCGACTTCAGCGTGGGCGCGCCGCCGCCGGATCGACGCCGCATTCCATGCCGCCGGAGGCATTGAGTACTAGCAGGCCCAGCCGCCCGTACGCCGCCTGGACTTGACCGGCCATCGCCCGCACCGCGTCCGGTTCGGTGAGGTCGGCGGGCACCCCGATCGCCTCGCCGCCCAGCCCGGTGATCTCGTCCACCACCTGAGCGGCGCATGTGGCCTTGTCCCGGTAGTTCACCACGACCCGCGCGCCTCGCCGGGCGAGCAGCCGTGCGGTCTCCGCGCCGATCCCTCGCGAAGCCCCGGTCACCAGGGCCACCTTGCCAGCAAAATCCATGCCGCCATCCAACTCCGGACCGCGGCGGATTCCCGCTGCGACCGCCGACAGCACTGGCCACCCCGTTTTGCGCCGTCCGGTACCTGACGCGGCAACCAGGCCCTGTTATCCGCCGAGCTGTTTGGCCGGGGCGGTGAACGCTTCGGTGCCGGCGCGGGTGCGGAACGGTTCCAGGTCGGCGTGTTGCCGTTCCGCGCGGGTGATCAGGTGGTCGAAGTCCACATCGGACAGACGTGCGCCCAGCCCGGCCAGATCCCGCAACGTGGTCCACAGCTGCTTTTTGCCGTCGATCCCCATGGTGAGGAACTCCAGCTCCACGAACCGGCTCAGCGGCGAGTAGCCGCCCAGCCTGCCGTTCAGCTTCAGCCGCCCGAGCCGCTCCGCGCCGGCCGCGAGCGCGTTCTTCACCGGGTCGGGTCTGATCCCCAGTCGTTTCATGATCAGTTTGAACGTCCCGACGTCATCGGCGATGCCCCGGTGCACCCGGTCGAGCGCCTCACCGAGCGGGGTGCCGTGGTTGTTGCGCGCGGCGCGGCGGGCCATCTCCCGCCACAGCACGCCCATGGCCAGCTGGTCTCTGAGGTAGATCGCGAGGTACTTGTCCATGCCACCGAGGTACCCGGCCTGTCACCGGGGAACCGTCGGCGTCGATGATCACAACAGGGTGCTCCAGTAGGTCCAGAAGGCTTGCAGGATGGCGAAGGCGATCACCAGGAACCAGCCGGTGAGGACCATCGTGTGGAAGGTGAGCAGTGGCCGCCAGCCGCGCGGCGCCGGGAGGTGGCCGTGGTGCAGGTTGTACAGGTTGACGTAGTAGAAGATCGGGATGGTCACCGCCCAGACCACCATGCAGTACGGGCACAGCGCCCCGATCCGGTACAGGCTCTGGAAGATCAGCAGTGCACGAACACCACGCCGAGGGTGGCGCCGGTCTGGAGGCCGAGCCAGAACCAGCGGTGGAACCGGGCTCCGGCCAGCAGTGCGGCGCCGACGGTGGTGACGATGGCGAAGCCCGCGATGCCGAGCAGCGGGTTGCGGATGCCGAAGGCCTCGGCCTGTTCGGTCTTCATCACCGAGCCGCAGCTGAGCACCGGGTTGAGGCTGCACGTGGGTAGGTAGCCCGGATTGCGGATCAGCGCGATCTACTCCACGGCCAGCACGCGGGCCTGGGTGGCCGGGTCGTCGAGGTCGCGTTCGAAGGCGGGCAGGTCCAGGCCCAGGCGGCGGGCGAAGCCGAGGAAGGTGGCGCGATGGTCGGTCTGCTGGTCGCCCCATTCCGGCTGGGTCTCGTACATCAGCTTGTACATCGGCTCCAGCTTGCCCTGCGTGCCGGCGGCTTCCACGGCGCGGGCGGCGAGTTCGGCGTTGCGGTGGCTGGGGATCGGGAAGTAGCGCATGACGAAGGTGACCTTGCCGTCGTACTCCGCACGCAGCCGCTCCACGCCGGGGAAGGCCGCGCGGCAGGCCTCGCACTCCAGGTCGAGGAACTCCACGACGGTGACCTTGCCGCCGGGGGCGGTGGAGAGTTTGTGGCTGTCCGGGCGGATGAGGACCTCGGCGGGGGCGGTGGGCGGCGCGCCCTGCGGGCCGGGGTGTCCGGGCGGTTGGACAGGAATAGGCCGGTGATCACCACGGCGACGACCGCGAGGACGGTGAGGGTGATCTTGCTGTTGGCAGTCATGGGTATCCCCTGAACTCTGGGTGGGTGCGGGCAGGCCGAAGACGCGCGGGCGCGGATCGGCCTAGGTGCGCAGCACGCAGAGCAGGGCGAGGCTGGGTGCGGTGCGGTGTCGCCGGTACGACCCGGCACGCAACCGACACCGGTCGGGAGCCGCCTGGTCCACAGGCGCAATCAAGGTGATCTTGACCAACCCGCGCTACACCGGCCGCCAGGTGTGGAACAAACAGCGCAAGGACGAAGTCCTCATCAACGTCGAGGACGCAGCCCTGGGCCATGAGACCAAGCTGCGGTGGAACGAGCGCGACAAATGGGTCTTCTCTACCGACATCGTCCACGACCCGGTGATCGACACTGAGACCGTCAGCCGCGCACCGGAGATCATGGCCGCCCAAGGGGCGGGCCGAACCACGCGAGAGCGGCACCGGACCCGTCACCACTACGCGTTGCCCGGGCTGGTGCACTGCGGGTTGTGCAGGCGGCGGATGCAGGGACAGTAGAGCAAGGAGCCCCTGTTCTACCGGTGCCGCTTCCCCAACGAGTACGGTTGGGCCAACAAAGTCGAGCACCCCCGCAACGTGTACCTGGCTGAGCATGCCCTGCTCGGCCCGCTGGACAAGTGGCTGGGCACCTGCTTCGCCCCGCACCGGCTGACCGAAACCATCGACGCGCTCCACCGAGCCCAACCTGACGCCGACGACGATCCGGCGACGCTGGCGGCGGCCCGGCTGGTCCAGGAGTGCGACCGCAAGCTCGACCGCCACCGCGGCTTTGGAAGCGGGCGCAGACCCGCAGTTGGTGGCCGGGTGGATGGCCGAGGTCCAAGCCCGCCGCGCCGAGGCACTGACACGCTCGCGACCCGCGGCCGAGCGATGGCGGATGACCAAGGACGAGATCCGGGCACTTATCGACCGGCTGGGCGAAGTTCGGAAGGCGTTGGCAGCGGCTGATGCTGCGGACAAGACTGAGGTCTACCGGCAATTGAAGTTGCGGCTCACTTACGAACCCGGGAAAAGAACTCTGAGGGTCGAGACATGCCTGACCCGCACAGTTGGCGTTATGGTTTGTGTCCGAGGGGGGACTTGAACCCCCCAGGCCGGTGAGGTTTCCCCGAATCGGGGAGTTCACACCGATGAGCATACCTCCGGGGCGGAGGCAGTGGGTGCCGACGGCGTCTCCGTACGGATGCGGGTGTCTGTTCTATTCAGGTCGTGTGCAGCGGCGTGATCGTGTCCAAGGTGGACGGACGAGTGGCCTCGGAGATGGCTAAGGCTCCGTGCGTGGGCGGATGATGACAGCGCACGTGCTCACGGGCGTTGCCGGACCCATCCCCGCGTGTGCGGGGACGACCTGGCTGCGGCGGTGCTGGAGCGCTGTGCCGATGGACCATCCCCGCGCGCGCGGGGACGACAATCCGGCGGCGGTCGCGGCGGTCAGCAGGAGTGCGGTGACCACGACCACCAGCCGCCGCAGTCGCCGGGCCAGGCGGTTGGCGGCGGTATGTTCGGCTTGTTCCACGGCACTGGCCGCCCGCCTGGCAGGGAGGTGACCCGCGGAGCAGCGCCTCACTCCTTGGTCGTGACCAGCGAAACCGGCCGCTCCGCCGTGGCGAGGGCAGTGGTGATGCCGCTTGTCACCGCCACGATCACCACCGAGCCGATCGAGACGACCGCGAGCAGGCCCCAGGGAACCGCCACCACGGCCGTGCCGATCGCCCGGGACCGCGCCGCCGATGCCGGCCAGTCCCGCCCCGGCCACCGCGCAGCCCAACAGCACGCCGATGACCGCCACGGCGGCGCCTTCGGCCACGGCCGTCCGGACCACCTGGGACCGGGTCAGGCCGCTCACCCTGGCCACGGCGAACTCGCGCCGCCGTTCGGTTCCGGCGATGACCGCCGAGTTCACCACCGCCAGCAACGCGTACAGCCCGGCGAGTCCCATCAGCACGGCCAGGATCCGGGCGTTGCCGTCCTGGGCTTGTTCCGCGCGGGCCATCGCCCACTCCGGCACCGTCCGCACCTGGCCGAAACAAGCACGTCGGCAACATCTTCACTAACCTCGGCCGCACCCCCGGCGAGGACCGCAACCGCCGGGTGCTCGCCACCCTGACCTACCTGCGGGACGGGGCCCGGCCGAGGTGAACGGCCTCCGCCGAGCTGTGCTGGAGCCGGCTGCGCCGGAACTGGTGGGCGGCCCCGGTTGGCCGCAACACACCCCACCGGCGTGCCTCGCGCAGCAACCCCGGCACCCGCCAGGGCAACCGGCCGCGCCACCACCAGTCACCGGCCCGCGTCGCACTGGCCAGGACAGGAGTGAACGGTACGCTGTACGGCCGGTTGATGACGGCTCTGCCGGACTTGGTCCACATTTGAGTGAATCAGTTCAACGGCGCTTGGACGGTGAAAGCACGGGTACCGCCTTGGTGACGTTCCCGCACCGAGGAGGAAGCAGTGGCTGCGCACAAGCCAGGCAAGCTCGTGAAAGCAGCGCTGGAGAAGGCGGTGGAGAAGGTCGTCGAACTGACGAACCCGCCGATCCCCGGCGCCCCCAGCAGCGAACCCCCGTCGCTCGACGAGCCGACCGCTCCGCGCGGGCCGTTGCCGCCGAAGGCAGACCAGAATAGCCCCGAGACGGTGTCCCCGACGGGGGCGCCCACCGGTGCCCCGAAGATCGCCAACGGGCAGCAGGGCGAGTTCCTCACAACCTCGGCCGGCGTGAGGCTGTACGACACCGACCACTCGCTCAAGGCAGGCGAGCGCGGGCCGACGTTGCTGCAGGACCACCACCTGCGTGAGAAGATCATGCACTTCGACCACGAGCGCATTCCGGAGCGTGTCGTGCACGCCCGTGGCTATGGCGCGCACGGCGTGTTCGTGGGCTACGGCACCGCCGCGAACGTCTGCAAGGCCGGCTTCCTGGGCGACGGCGTCCAGACGCAGGTGTTCGTGCGGTTCTCCACCGTCCTGGGCTCACGAGGATCGGCGGACACCGTCCGCGACACGCGCGGGTTCTCGACGAAGTTCTACACCGAAGAAGGCAATTTCGACCTGGTCGGCAACAACATCCCGGTGTTCTTCATCCAGGACGGCATCAAGTTCCCGGACATCATCCACGCGGGCAAGCCGCATCCGGACCGGGAGATCCCTCAGGCGCAGAGCGCGCACGACACGTTCTGGGACTTCGTCTCGACGCACACCGAGGCCACCCACCACGTCATGTGGAACATGTCCGACCGCGGCATCCCCCGTTCCTACCGCACGATGGAGGGCTTCGGCGTCCACACGTTCCGCCTCGTCAACGCAGCCGGCGAGACGGCGCTCGCGAAGTTCCACTGGAAGCCGAAGCTCGGCGTGCACTCCCTGGTCTGGGAGGAGGCGCAGATGATCAGCGGCATCGACCCCGACTTCCACCGCCGCGACCTCGCCGACGCCATCGAGTCCGGCGCGTACCCGCAGTGGGAACTCGGCCTGCAGGTCATGCCCGACACGCCCAGGCAGACGTTCGAGAACATCGACCTGCTCGACCCGACCAAGATTGTGCCGGAAGAGCTCGTGCCGGTGCAGCCGGTCGGCATCCTCACGCTCAACCGCAACACGACCAACTTCTTCGCCGAGACCGAGCAGGTCGCGTTCCACGTCGGCAACCTGGTGCCGGGCATCGACGTGACCGACGACCCGCTGTTGCAGGCCCGGCTGTTCTCCTATCTGGACACTCAGCTGTCCAGGCTGGGCGGGCCGAACTTCAACCAGATCCCGATCAACCGCCCGCACGCTCCGGTCAACGACATGCTGCGGGACGGGTTCCACCAGCACGCGGTGCACGCCGGGGTCGCTCCCTACCGGCCGAACACCCTCGACGGCGGGAACCCGTTCGAGGCAGGTGCCGAGGACCGGCCGTTCGTCGAGGTGGCGCAGCCGTTGCCCAGGTCGACCAAGATCCGGCAGTCGCCCACCTCCTTCGCCGACCACTACACGCAGCCGAGGCTGTTCTGGCTGAGCCTTTCCTCGGTCGAGAAGGAGCACCTCGTGCGCGCCTTCACCTTCGAGCTCGGCAAGTGCTACGAGCAGACCATCAGGGAACGCCAGCTGCTCGTGCTGGCCAACGTCGACCCGACGCTGTGCGCCGAGGTGGCCAGGGGGCTCGGCATGCCGGCGCCGGCCGCCACCGTGCGACCCAAGAAGGTCGCGCCGAGTCCTGTGCTGTCCCAGATCGGGCGGACGTGGCCGACCGACGGACGCGTCATCGGGATCGTGGTCGATCCGGCCCACCTCGATGGCGTGCGGACCGTCCGCGAGACCGTGCTGGCGGGTGGGATGGTGCCCCTGCTGATCGCCCCGACCGGCGGGCCGCTCGACGCCGACAGCGGTCTGGTCGCCCAGCGCACCTTGCTGACCGCGCGGTCGGTCGAGTTCGACGCGGTGCTGCTCGCGGGCAGCCCACCCTCCGGAGCGGACGCGCCGGGAGGCCCCGTCGAACCGGCTGACACGATCGACCCGCGCGTCATCCGCATGGTCCAGGAGTGCTACCGCCACGCCAAGGCGATCGGCGCGTGGGGCTCCGGCCGTCTCGCCGTCGAGGCCGCCGGGTACGCCGCCCAGCCGGGCATCGTGATCGACGACGACCCAGCGGATGTGCTCAAGGAGTTGACCGTGCTGCTCGGCGCACACCGGGTGTGGGAACGCTTCCCCGCGACGATCGCCTGAGGAGTCCGGTCATGACCGACGCGCTCACCGAAGAGGAACTCGCGTTCCTCAACTCGATGTTCGACCTGGCACGGGCCGGCGAGACGGCCCGGCTGGCGGAGGCGATCGACGCGGGGATACCGGTGAACCTCACCAACAGCGCGGGAGACTCCCTGCTGATCCTCGCCAGCTACCGCGACCACCCGGACACCGTCCGGGCGTTGCTGGAGCGAGGCGCGGACACCGGGCGCGTCAACGACCGGGGACAGACCGCGCTCGGGGCGGCGGTCTTCCGCCGTTCCGAGCGCACCACCAGTCTGTTGCTCGACGCGGGCGCGGATCCCGCGCTCGGGCCGAGGTCGGCGCTCGACGTGGCCAGGCATTTCGACCTGCCCGAGATGCTGGCGCTGCTGGAGGCCCGCTCCACCGCACCGGCGGGAACGGGCGAACGGACCGCGTAGACCAGGTCAGGGGCCGCGGGTACCGGAGGCCGGCCCGTCGTCCAGGTGGCCGGATCCGGTGATGGACACGCGCCGCGGTGACGACGTGACTGTCACCGGTCGCGAGGACGGCCCGGGGGCGGTGCTTGCCCGCGGGTCCGGCTCGTGCTGTTCGACCACGTGGCGCGGGCGGGTTAGAACTCGCGGCGTGGTTGCCGCGACGTTGCTCCGCTCTCGCCGGGTACGTCGAAGACGTTCTGGACATCTGCGCCGGGCTCGACCTGCGTGACGTCGTGCTGGTCGGGCATCCGGTCAGCGCGATGATCGCGGTGCTCGCCTCGCAGGCAGACCGGCGCAGGCGCGATGGCCTTCGCCATGGCTCTGGGCTGCCCTACCGAGCGGGCGATCAACTCGTGTGGAGACGAGGCGTGATCGACAGGACAAAGGGTGAGTGGTGACCGGCCAGACGCACGACGTCTTCTTCTGCTACAGCTGGAAAAACCAGGAGTCCGCGCTCGCTTTGCACGCCACACTCATGGCGTTGGGTCTGCGCGTCTACCTCGGTTGGCTGCACGCCCGAGTGTGGGGTGAACCGGGCGGTACCTAGAACCCCAGCGCGGGTGTGTCGGTCAAACGGCTACTCGACGCCGATCGGCGCTGCGGTCGAGTGGACCGCCTCACAGAAATGTCCACAGTGGACTCAATAGGCAGGTCTGCACCAGGGGCGGACCGGCGACCAGGTCGCCGCGGAGCTGTGGTTCGCCCTGCTCCAGGAACACCGACCCGATTGACCACGGACCTTCGCCCCATCCGGCGAGGAACTCCGGCTCTGCCCGCCGGAGCGCACGCACAGCAGACTCGAATCGAGACATCAGGAAGCGAAGCGGAGGAAGAACAATGAGACGCGCGGCAGTACTGGCGATCTGCGGCGGCCTGGCCGCCCTCGCCCCGAGCCCGGCGTGGGCCGGCTCGCCGGAGTCGCTGACGGTCGCCCCGTTCGTCGCGGAGCAGGGCAGCTCCGTGGACCTCAAGCTGGTGTGCCAGAACGGGGACGCGGGCCCGGTCAGCTCACCCGCGTTCGCTGCCGAGGTGAAGCTGATCCTCCGCTCCAGCCTGCCCGGCTACCGGGCCTACACCGGCGCCGCCCGGATCGCCGACTCCGCAGGCCCCTCGTCCTCACTCCTGCCCGCGGCACCCGCGGCACCGCCGTGACCACACAGGTCGCCTGCGACACCGACCCCGGTCCGATCACTTCGCCCACGCTGTCCATGGGGACACCGCGCCGAGACCCCCATGGCCACCAGCCGTGGGCGCTGCGCGCGAGCGGCACGGTGCGCCCAGACGCCCAGCCAGGCCCACACCCGGTCACGGTGACCTGTGGCGACCAGACCCTGCGCGCCACCTTCACCGTGCTCCCCTCGGACAAGCAGCCCCAGGTCCAGCAACCGCCGGCGGGCGGTGTGGAGACCGGCGACGGCAGCGTCAGCACGCGAACCTGAAGACGCTCGAAGGGTTATCAGGCGTCCAGAAGTTCGCTCAGCAGGACGCGGACACCGCGGTCGATCTTGTCCCGGATCGGACGCACCGCCTCCAGGTCCTGTCCGGCAGGGTCTTCCTGAGCCCAGTCCAGGCACAGCTTGCCGGGAACATGGGACAGGAGTCGCCACAGCCCATGGTGATCACCGCATCCGCAGCCTCAACGTCCTCAGTGGACAGCTGGCGCTGAGCCGGTTGAGCGGACTGCGACCCGGCCCAGCGCGAGGTGCTGCTCGAACCGGAGCCAGCGCGCCCCCCTTCCGCCCGGCCAACCGCAGATTGAGATCAAGCTCGACGTCGACAGCAGGCGCGGCGGTGATGCCAAGTACCTGGCCAAGGTGTCGGCCAGTCCGGTCCAGATCGGCCAACGGCTGACGATCACTGAGACGGTCTGCCAGCAGGCCATCACCGGTACCGGGGCGCTGTGCCGCGCGATCACCCCGCTGCCACACCCTGATTGGCGTAGTTCGTGATGCCGTGAGCCAGCCACGTAAGTCGGGCTGTCGGTCGAGTTCGTGCGCGGTCAAGCGCCCTGCCCTGTTGGCTGACGACTGGACGTTCAAATGGGACAGGCGGAGCGGCAGGTCCGTTCAGGTAGCGCTGGAACTTCCGACCTCATAGGGGATGACCGGTCGTTGTCTCGGCCCTGCGCAGGGAAGGGAGCCGAAATGGCGGCGTGGACTGGTGCGGAGTTTGTGGGCGCGGTTGCCGCTCGTCGTCGTGGTTCGGCTCGCCCTCCAAGCGGGTTGGTTGGTGGTGTGCGGTTTGCGTTCTATGGGCGGATGTCGACGAGTGAGTTCCAGGAACCGCAGACATCACGGACTTTGGCAGCGGGCGGTGTCGGATGAGCTGGTTGAGGGCTTCGATGAGGTTGTGGTCGAGTTTGTCGACGAGGGTCGGTCGCGGTGGAGGTCGTGGTGGGCCAGGCCGGCGGCCGCGGCGTTGCTGGCGGCGGCGGAGCGTTCGGACCGTGAGTTCGACGCGGCCGTGGTGGGGGAGTACGAGCGCGGGTTCGAGGGTGATCAGTTCCGGCACGTGCTGGGGCGGTTGACCGCGCTGGGTGTGCAGGTGTGGTTGCCGGAGGCTGGCGGTCCGGCGGAACTGGAAAGGCCGGTGCGCCAAGCGCTGATGGTGTTGCTGGGTGCCCAGGTCCACCGCGAGGTCGCGCGAGCACGGCAGCGCGTGGTCGCGGCCATGCGGGTCCCCCGGTCGGTGGTCGACGTCCACACCCTCACCGGCACGAACGGGCAGAAATCGAGCAGCGGAAGAAGGCGAGGTCGACCACCCGGCGACCCCGCCGAACAGGTTAAAACTCAAGCTAGAAGCTTGTTCAGGCGATTTCAGCCTCTGGCGGAGTGGGTGCGGGAGGGGACCGCCGGTCGGTCGGCTTCTCCGTTGGCCCGTCCATCCAGCACTGGGCGAGACCCCGGTAGGCGGCGTGACCGAAGATCATCGCGTCGCCCCGCGCAGCTGCTCGGCCATCGGCTCCGCCAGCTCCGGATTGTCCCCCATGATCCGTCCGGCTCACCTTCCGGCCCGGCCGCGAATCCGTCCAGGGCATCATGATCGCCAGATACAGCTTCCGCGCAAGTTCCCCTGGTAGTTGTGTTCTGTCGGCTATGACTGTGATCGCAGACAGAGCTGATCGGTGCTAGGATAATCTCTATTCTGAGACGCATTTCCGCAGCTCAGAGGGTATGTGAAATTAACGAGACGTGGTTGGGGGAATTTCGGTGGCGACGCAGATTGAGGCTTCAGGGGAAATTCTGGAATACGTCCGCGCGGTCTCTTCGCGAGAAGACGACATCCTGCGGGAACTGCGCGAGGAGACCTCGGCCCTGCCCGGGGGTGGGGCCATGCAGGTACTCGCGGAAGAAGGGCAGCTGCTCGGCCTGCTGGCCCGGCTGATCGGCGCGCGGGAGGTGGTGGAGATCGGTACCTTCACCGGCTACAGCACGCTGTGCCTGGCCCGGGCGCTGCCGCCGGGCGGCGGGGTGGTGACCCTGGATATCACCGACCGGTGGCCCAAGTTCGGCGCGGAGTACTGGCGGCGGGCCGGAGTCGAAGACCGGATCGAACTCCGGGTGGGTCCGGCGGTGGACACGCTGGCCGGACTGCTCGCCGAGCGCGGACCCGGCACGGTCGACCTGGTGTTCATCGACGCTGACAAGGCCAGTTACGTGCGCTACTACGAGGCGGCGCTGGAACTGGTGCGGCCCGGCGGGCTGATCGCGGTGGACAACACGCTGTTCTTCGGGCGAGTGCTCGACCCGGCGGCACAGGATCCGGACACCGTGGCCATCCGGGAGCTGAACGAGCTGCTCCGGGACGACGAGCGGGTGGACATCTCGCTGCTGCCGGTGGCCGACGGGCTGACCCTGGCCCGCAGACGGGACTGAACAGGGCAGGTCGCTGGCGCCGCCGAGACAGGCGGACGCCGGCGACTGGGCTCCGGCGGTGGGCGGGAGTTCAGGTGCGGGTGGCATGACCGGCCAGCTCCGGCGCTCGCAACCGCATGGTGGCCGGTGCGGACTGCCGGGCGGGCGCCAGGTGCAGGCGCTGCAATCCGTCCGATGTGGATGGCTCCACTGTGGACAGACAGACGCACGGGTCCGCGGTGAACCCGGCGAACCGGTAGGCGATCTCCATCATCCGGTTGCGCTCGGTGCGCCGGAAATCGGCCACCAGGTGCACCCCGCTCCGCGCGGCCTGGTCGGCCAGCCAGTTCAGGATCACCGCGCCCGCGCCGAAGGAGACCACCCGGCAGGAGGTGGCCAGCAGCTTCAGGTGCCAGGCCGCCGCGCCGGTGCGCAACAGCAGCACGCCGATAGCGCCGTGCGGACCGAACCGGTCGGCCATGGTGGCGGTGAGCACCTCGTGCCGGGGATCGGCGATCAGCCCGCGCAAGGTCTCATCCGAGTAGTGCACGCCGGTGGCGTTCATCTGGCTGGTGCGCAGGGTCAGCTCCTCCACCCTGGCCAGCTCCGCCGCGTCCGCCCGGCCGATGTCCATCCGCAGCTCCAGCGAGCGCAGGAAGTCCTGGTCCGACCCGGCGAACTCGGCCTGCCCGGCCTCCCGGCGAAAGCCCGCGTCGTACATCTCGCGACGGCGGCGGGAGTCCGGGGTGATCGTGGCTGGGCTGAACTCGGGCAGTTCGGCCAGGCCAGCCGCGGCATCGGCCGGGTAGCAGCGCACCGTGGGCAGGTGGTGGTTCACCTCGGCGCGTTCGGTCGGCTGGTCGTCGATGAAGGCGATGGTGTCGTGGGCGAAGCGCAGCCGGTCGGCGATCTCGCGCACCGACAGCGACTTGGCCTGCCAGCCGATCCGCGGCAGCAGGAAGTACTCGGCCAGGCCCAGCTGCTCCAGTTTGGCCCAGGCCAGGTCGTGGTCGTTCTTGCTGGCCACCGACTGCAGGATGCCGCGCGCGTCCAGGGTCTTGACCACCGCGCGGATCTCCTCGGAGACTCCGACGTCGTCGCCCTCCAGCAGGGTGCCGTTCCACAGCGTGTTGTCCAGATCCCACACCAGGCACTTCACCGTCGACATCGGTCCTCCTCAGGACACAGTGGCCAGCGCGTGGCCGGCCAGGATCAGCTGGCAGATCTCGGTGCTGCCCTCGATCAGCTCCATCAGCTTCGCGTCGCGGTAGGCGCGGGCGACCACATGCCCGTCCCTGGCCCCCGCGGAGGCCAACACCTGCACCGCGGTGGCCGCGGCCTCGGCTGCCCTGGCGGCGCTGACGTGCTTGGCCAGCACGGTCGCGATGACCTGTTCCAGGGAGCCGTTGTCCCAGCAGTCACTGGCGTGCTCACAGGCCCTGGTCGCGATCTGTTCGGCCACCAGCAGTTCGGCCAGGTGCCGGGCCACCAGCTGGTGCTCGGCCAGTGGCACGCCGAACTGGACCCGGTTGCGGGCGTGCCGCACCGCGGCGTCCCGGCAGGCCCGCACGATCCCAGTGCAGCCCCAGGCCACCGACATCCGGCCGTAGGCCAGCGCGGTGGTCACCAGCAAGGACAACGGCTGCCCGCCGCCGCCGAGCAGGCGCGCCGCCGGTAGCCGGACCTGGTCCAGGCGCACATCGGCGTGCCCGGCGGCGCGGCAGCCCAGCGGATCGGCCACCGGCTCCACCGTGACGCCCGGCGTCGAGCGGGGCACCACGACCGCGGCCCCGTCGTCGCCGAAGCGGCCGAAGACCACCAGCAGATCGGCGTAGGCGGCCGCGGTCATCCACACCTTCTGGCCGTCCAGCACCACCGAGTCCCCGTCCAGCCGGATTTCGGTGTCCATTGTGGACAGATCGCTGCCCGCGGCAGGCTCGCTGAAGCCGACCGCCGCGCGGGCGCCCGCGGTCAGCCGGGGCAGGAAGCGCCGCCGCTGCGCGGAATCGCCGAGTCGCTGGATGGTCCAGGCGGCCATGCCCTGGGAGGTCATCACACTGCGCAGCGAGCTGCACAGGCTGCCGGTGAACGCGGTCAGCTCACCGTTGTCCCGGCTGGAGAAACCCAGTCCCCCGTAGCCGGTGGGCACCTCGGCGCAGAGCAGGCCCCTGGCGCCCAGTTCGTCCAGGATCTTCTCCGGCAGTTCCCCGGCCAGGTCCCAGGCCCCGGCCTCGTCACCGACCAGCCCGGCCACTCTGGCGCATTCCGCGGCCAGCTGGTCAGGCACGGTCGCTCACCGGCTCGGCCTGCCGCAACCGCAGCACCAGGCCGGTCATCCGGTCCACAGTGCGGAAGTTGTCCAGCTTCAGGTCGCCGCCGACGATGGCCACCCCGTAGGTCCCCTCCAGGTGCACCACCAGCTGCATGGCGAACATGGAGGAGACCAGCCCGGAGGCGAACAGGTCGTGGTCGGGGTCCACCGTGGTCTTCAGGGTGGCCGCCAGGTGCGCGGTCAGTTCCGCCGCGATGGTCTCCGCGGTGTGCTCGGTGCTCACGGCTGCGCCTCTCCGTAGTCGTAAAATCCCTGGCCGCTCTTGCGGCCTAGCCGTCCCGCGCGCACGTGCGCGAGCAGGGTCTCGCAGGGCTGGTAGCCGGGATTGCCGGTGCGCTCGGCCAGCACGGTGAGCGCGTCGGCGAGGTTGTCCAGGCCGATCAGGTCGGCGGTGCGCAGCGGCCCGGTCGGATGCCCAAGGCAGCCCTGCATCAGCGTGTCCACGTCCTCGGCCGTGGCGGTGCCCGCGCCGACGATCCGGGCCGCGTCGTTGATCATCGGGTGCAGCAGGCGGCTGGTGACGAACCCGGGGGAGTCCCCGACCACCACCGTGCGCCTGCCCAGCGCCGACAGCAGGGCCTGCACCTTGGCGAGCACCTCGGGCGCGGTGCGCGGGCCGCGCACCACCTCGGCCATGCCGATCAGGTACGGCGGGTTCATGAAGTGGGTGCCGACCAGCTCGCCCGGCCTGCGCGCGGAACAGGCCAGTTCGTCGATCGGGATGCCGGAGGTGTTGGACACCAACGGGATGCCATGCCGGGTCAGCGCGGAGACCTCGGCGATCACCTTGGCCTTGACCGCCGGATCCTCGGTGATCGCCTCGATGACCACCTCGGAATCGGCTGCCGAATCGAGGGTCAGGCTGGTGCGCAGTTCGGCGGTGCCCCGCCCGTGGGGTAGCGCATCCATCAGCCTGGCCAGCCGGAGCTGGTGCCCGATGCTCGTCCTGGCCCGGCCGAGCACCTCCTCGGAGACATCGACCAGGGTGACCGGGACGCCGTGCCCGATCGCCAGCGCGCTGATGCCCGCGCCCATGGTGCCCGCCCCGAGCACGGTGAGCCGGGTGGCGGGTGTGGTTGTGGCCAAAGCGGGTTCCTCCGTGCGGTCCGGGTGCGCACAACCTCGCGTGCCAGCCCCGCCCGGCAACACGACGTTGGCCGGACGTTGTCCCCACGCTGCGCCGCGCATCCGGCGAACGTCGGTCAAACGTCGAATCGCCGACCTGTCCCGCTCGGGCCTCCGACCGCCACGCTCTGCCCGACCCGCTTGACATCCGGCACGGAGAGGACCTCTGCCATGACCGCGTTTCCCACCGTCTGGGTGCTCGGCCTGGGCACGGTCGGCGCCGAGCTGGCCGCACTGTTCACCCAGCACGGGCATCAGGTGATCGGTATCGAGGCCGATCCGGCGGCACTGGCCCGTGCGACGGAGCGGATACCCGCCGTGGCGGGGAAGTTCGACCTCACCGTGGACCCGGCCGGCGCGCCGGCGCCGGATCTGGTGATCGAGGCACTGCCCGAACAGGCCGAGATCAAGCTCGCGATGTTGCGGCGGGTCAACGAGCTCTGCGGCCCGGACACCGTCTTCGCCACCACCACCGCCGGGCTGTCCGTGACCGAGCTGGCCCTGGAGAGCGGGCGGTTGACCCGCACCGTCGGCCTGCAACCGGGCGCCAAGGTGCTGGAGCTGGTCTGCACCCCGGTCACCGAGGAACCGGTGCGCCAGGCCATGATCGGGCTGATCAGCGCGCTCGGCCGCACCCCGGTGCTGGTCAGCGATCACCCCGGCTTCATCGGCGGCTCGCTGCTGTTGCGCTACCTCAACCGCTCGGCCGCGCTGTGCGAGGAGGGCTACGCCAGCCCCGCCGAGGTCGATGTGGCGATGACCCTGGGCTGCGGCTTGAAGATCGGCCCGATGGCCCAGCTGGACCGGATGGGCCTGGACGTGGCCGCGGCCGGTCTGCGCGCGTTGGCCGAGCGCACCGGTGACCGCTCCTTCACCCCGGCTCCGATCCTGGACCGCCTGGTCGAACAGGGCAGGCTGGGCCGCAAGTCCGGTCGCGGCTTCCACAACTACGAGTCCACAGTGGACGACACACCGCCGGCGCCGGCCGCCAAGGCCCGCTCGGTGCGGCGGATCGGCGTGGTCGGCTCGGGCACGATGGCCACCGGCGTGGCCGAGGTGACCGCCGCGGCGGGCTATGACACCGTGCTGGTCGCCCGCACCGACCTGCGCGCCAAACAGGTCACCGCCGCCGTGGAAAGCTCGCTGGACCGCCGGGTCCGCAAGGGAAAGCTCACCGCCGAACAGCTCTCCGCGACCATGGACCGGCTGGTCTGCACCACCGAACTCGCCGCGCTGGCCGACTGCGATCTGGTGATCGAGGCGGTCGCCGAGGACCTCGCGGTCAAACAGGCCGTCTTCGCCGAACTGGACCGGGTGGCCCGGCCCGGCGCGGTGCTGGCCACCATCACCTCCAGCCTGTCGGTGACCGACTGCGCCGCCGCCACCAGCCGCCCGCAGGACGTGATCGGCCTGCACTTCTTCAACCCGGCGCCGGTGATGCGCCTGGTCGAGGTCGTGCACACCAGGTCGAGCGCGCCCGAGGCGGTGGCCACCGGCGTCAGCCTGGCCACCGCGCTGGGCAAGCGCCCGGTGTGCTGCGGGGACCGGGCCGGGTTCGTGGTGAACCGGCTGCTGCTGCCCTACCTCAACGACGCGGTGGCGCTGGCCCACCGGCAGCACCTGGACATCGCCGACGTCGACCAGGTCATGGCCGGTGGACACGGTTTCCCGCTGGGGCCGTTCCAGTTGCAGGACATGATCGGCCTGGATGTCTGCCTGGCCACCGTGATCCGGCTGCACGAGGTCTTCCGGGACCCCGGCCTGAGCCCGGCCGAACCGCTGCGCCAGCTGGTCGCGGCCGGTCACCTCGGCCGCAAGACCGGCCGGGGCTTCTACCCGCACGAGCCCGCCTGACCGCAACCGCATCCGACCCAGACAGCTTGGGGGACAACAGCATGACCTCCGTCCACACCGAGGACCTGCCCGAGCAGGACATCCCGGAGCACTACACCGCGGCTCACCTGCGCGCCGAGGACGTCGGCATGTTCGCGGGCGAGCGGGACAAGGACGTGCGCCGCTCGCTGCGGGTCGGCCAGGTGCCGATGCCCGAACTGGCGCCGGATGAGGTGCTGGTCGCGATGATGGCCAGCGCCATCAACTACAACACCCTGTGGTCGGCCACCTTCGAGCCGGTGCCGACCTTCGGCTTCCTGCAGAAGTACGCCAAGCAGGGCCGGTGGGAGAGCAGGCACGACCAGCCCTACCAGGTGGTCGGTTCCGACGGCGCGGGCGTGATCGTCAAGGTGGGTGACGGGGTGCGGCGCTGGCAGCGCGGCAACCACGTGCTGATCAGTCCGGTCCAGGCCGACGACCAGGACCCGGTCACGCACGCCGACGCGATGATCAGCGGGCAGCAGCGGGTCTGGGGCTTCGAGACGAACTTCGGCGGACTGGCCGAGTACGCGGTGGTCCGGGCCTCCCAGCTGATTCCCAAGCCGGGGCACCTGTCCTGGGAGGAGGCCGCGAGCATGCCGCTGTGCAACAGCACCGCCTACCGGATGCTGGTCAGCGAGCGCGGCGCCCGGATGAAGCAGGGTGATGTGGTGCTGGTGTGGGGCGCGGCCGGTGGTCTTGGCGTGCACGCGGTGCAGATGGTCAAGAACGGCGGTGGCATCGCGGTCGCGGTGGTCGGCTCGGAGCGCAAGGCCGAGCTGGTGCGCAAACTCGGCGCGGACGTGGTGATCGACCGCAGGGAGATCGGGCTCGGCGAGGGCGACGGGCACGACCCGGCCGCTGTGCTGGCCGCGGGCAAACGACTGGGCGGGTTGATCCGCAAGCACACCGGCGAGGATCCGCACATCGCCTTCGACTACGTCGGCCAGGCCACCTTCGGCACCTCGGTGTTCGTGGTGCGCCGCGGTGGGGTGGTGGTCACCTGCGGCTCCAGCACCGGGTACCAGCACCAGTATGACAACCGCTACCTGTGGATGAAGCTCAACCGGGTCATCGGCAGCCACGGCGCGAACCTGCTGGAACAGTGGGAGGCCAACCGGCTGGCGGAACTGGGTCACGTGGTGCCGGTGCTCAGCGGGGTCTACCCGCTCAGCGAGGTCGGCGAGGCGACCCGGCTGGTGCAGCAGAACCAGCACATCGGCAAGGTCGGTGTGCTCTGCCAGGCAACGGAACCGGGGCAGGGGATCACCGATCCCGCGGCCAGGGCACGCATCGGCGAGGCGCGGCTGCGGCCGCTGGAGGGCTGAGCCGTGACCGCGGTCGGCATTCTCTCGATGGGCGCCTGCGTGCCCAAGGACGAGATCCGCAACGAGGACATCGCGGATCGTTTCGGCGTCACCCCGGACTGGTTCGTGCAGCGCACCGGCGTGCGCACCCGGCGTTACGCGGCCCCGGACGAGGCGGTCTCGGACCTGTCCATCCGCGCCGCCGAACAGGCCCTGGAACGGGCCGGGGTGACCCCGGACCGGGTGACCCACCTGATCTTGGCCACCTCCACCCCTGATGCCCCGCTGCCGCCGACCTCCTGCCTGGTGCAGGAGGCGATCGGCGCGCGCAACACCGCGGCCTTCGACCTCAACGCCTCCTGCAACGGGTTCCTGCACGGTGTGGCCCTGGCCCGCAACCTGGTGCGCGGCAACCCGGACGAACTCGTGCTGGTGATCGGCGCGGACGTCTACTCCCGGTTCATCGACCCCAATCACCGCGGCACGGTGGCCCTCTTCGGCGACGGCGCGGGCGCGGCCCTCATCGGCGCGGTGCCCGACGGCCTTGGGCTGCGGGACATCGAGCTGCGCAGCCACGGCGAGGCGGCGCCCATCCTGGGCATCGACGCCGGTGGCAGCAGGCTGCCCGCCACCCCGGCCACCCTGATCGGCCGCAAGCACTTCGTGCGGATGGACGGCAAGGCGGTGGCCCAGTTCGTGCTCGGCGAGGTGCCCGGCCTGGTCGCCAGAGTGCTCGACCGGGCAGGCGTCGACCCGGCCACCATCGACCACTTCGTGCCGCACCAGGCCAATGGCGTGGTGATCAGTGAGCTGGTGCGGCGGGTCGGCTTCACCGGGCAGACCCACCTGACCCTGGACCGCTACGGCAACCTCGGCAGCGGCTCGATGCCGGTGACCCTGGAGGACGCCTGGCGGCGCGGTGCCCTCAACGTGGGCGATCTGGTGCTGCTGGCCGGCTTCGGCAGCGGCATGAACCTCGGCGCGGGCCTGCTGCGCTGGAGCGCGCCCCCGATCGGCTGAGCCGAGACCAGCGATCCCAAGGAGATCAGATGACCGAGACCATCCACCTGGGCAACGGGTTGCCCACCACCAGGGACACCCCGCTGGACCCGCCCGAGGTGATCAGCAGGCTGCGCGCGCAGGCGCCGATCGCCCGGTTCACCTACCCGGACGGGCACGAGGGCTGGATCGTCACCGGCCACGCCCAGGCCAGGGCGATCCTGGCCGATCCGCGGTTCAGTTCCCGGCTGGAGTACGTGCACGCGCCGGTGGCCGGGGACCGGGCGGCCAACTTCAACCCGGCCGATGTGCCGCCGGGCATGTTCAACAAGATGGACGCGCCCGAGCACACCCGCTTCCGCAAGCAACTGGCCGGCCAGTTCACCGCACGCCGGATGAACCAGCTCACCGAACGCGTCACCGAGATCGCCGAGGAACACGCCAAGGCCATGCTCGCCGCGGGCCCGCCGGCGGATCTGGTGAGCGGGTACGCGCTGCCGATCCCGTCGCTGGTGATCTGCGAGCTGCTCGGCATCCCCTACAGCGACCGGGAATCCTTCCAGGCCGACATCTCCAAGCTGATGGACATGGAGAACGGCCACGAGGAGGCGATGGCCGCCGTCGGCCGCACCTGGGGCTACGTGGCCGGACTGGTGCACCGCCGCAAGAGCGAACCCGCCGGTGACCTGCTCAGCGACCTGGTCGCCGCGGGCGAGCTGACCGATCCGGAACTGACCGGGGCGGCCATCGCGCTGCTCATCGCCGGGTACGAGACCACCTCGAACATGATCGCGCTGGGCACCTACACCCTGCTCACCCAGCCGGGACAGCTGGCCGCGCTGCGCGCTGATCCGTCCCTTGTGGACGGTGCGGTGGAGGAGCTGCTGCGCTACCTCACCGTGCTGCAGGTCGGTACCGAGCGCGCGCCGCTGGAGGACGTGGAGATCGACGGGGTGCTGATGAAGGCGGGGGAGACCGCGCTGATCCACCTGCCCGCGGCCAACCGGGACCCGGCCCGTTTCGCCGATCCGGACCGGCTGGACATCACCAGGACCGACGCGGGCGGCCACCTCGCGCTGGGCCACGGCATCCACCAGTGCCTGGGCCACCAGCTGGCCCGGATCGAGCTGCGCATCGCCTACTCGACCCTGCTGAGCCACTTCCCCGACCTGCGGCTGGCGGTGCCTGCCGAGGAGATCGAACTGCGACCGGGCGCGGGCGTCTACGGCGCGGTTCGCCTGCCCATCACCTGGTAGCACAAGGAGAACTCCATGACCGAGACCATCCACCTGGGCAACGGGCTGCCCCCGGCCCGGGAACGCCCGCTGGACCCCTCCGACGTGCTGGCCCGGATCAGGGCACAGGCGCCGATCGCCCCGTTCACCTTCGCCGACGGGCACGCCGGCTGGCTCGTCACCGGCTACGCCCAGGCCAAGGCGATCCTGACCGACCCGAGGTTCAGCGCGCGGGCGGAGTACTCGCACCCGGCCATCGCCGGTGAGCGCGCGCAGAGCTTCAACCCCGCGGACTACCCGCCCGGCATGTTCAGCAAGATGGACGGCGAGGAGCACTCCCGCTTCCGCAAGCTGTTCGCCGGGCAGTTCACCGCCCGCCGGATCAACGAGCTGACCGATCGGATCACCGAGGTGGCCGAGTCGCACGCCAAGGCCATGCTCGCCGCCGGTCCACCGGCCGACCTGACCACGGACTTCGCGGTGCCGGTGTCCTCCATGGTGATCTGCGAGCTGCTCGGCGTGCCGTATGAGGACCGGGACCGGTTCGAGGCCGACACCGCCACCTTCCTCAACCACGCCAGCAGCTACGAGGACAGCAAGACGGCCATCGGGAGCATCTACATGTTCCTGGCCGAACTGGTGCAGCGGCGCGCGGCCGACCCGGCCGACGACGTGCTCAGCGCGGTGGTCGCCAGCGGCGAGCTGTCCGCGCCGGAGGTGATCGGGGCCTGCCTGGGCATGCTGATCGCCGGGTTCGAGGGCTCGGCGAGTCAGCTGGCACTGGGCATGTACGCGCTGCTGACCCACCCGGAGCAACTGGCGGAGCTGCGCGCTGATATGTCCATTATGGACAACGCGGTGGAGGAGCTGCTGCGGTATCTGAGCGTGGTCAAGGACGGCACCCAGCGTTGCCCGGTGGAGGACCTGGAGATCGACGGGGTGCTGCTCAGGCAGGGCGAGACCGCGCTGGTGCACGTGGCCGCGGCCAACCGGGACCCGGCCCGCTTCGTCGACCCGGACCGGCTGGACCTGCGCCGGCCGGACGCCGCCGGGCACCTCGCGCTCGGCTACGGGCCGCACATCTGCCTGGGGCAGCAGCTGGCCAGGGTGCAGATGCGAGTCGGCTACGGCACGCTGCTGCGCACCTTCCCCGATCTGCGGTTGGCCAAGCCGGTCGCGGAGATCCCGGTCGGCGTCGGCATGGCGCTGCAGGGTGTGCGCAACCTGCCGGTCACCTGGGGGCGGTGATGGGGCGAAGCGAGGTGGTGGCCGGGCTGCGGGCAGAGTACGCCGCGGCGCTGGCCGGGGGCACCGCGCGGTTCTTCGAGCCGCGCAGGCGGGAGTGCCCGTGGTGTGACTCGCCCGCGCTGACCACCCGACTGCGCACGCCGGACCTCATGCAGCACAAGCCCGGCCGGTTCGTGCTGGAGGAGTGCGGTGGCTGCGGGCACGTGTTCCAGAACCCGCGGCTGACCGAGCAGGGCCTGGACTTCTACTACCGGGACTTCTACGACCGGCTGGGGGAGAAGGCCACCGCGGGCCGATTCCGCAGTCAGCAAGGCGCGTACCGGGGCCGGGCCGGGATGGTGCGGCCACACACCGAACCCAAGGCCTGGCTGGACGTGGGCACCGGCCACGGCCACTTCTGCGGCACGGCGGCGAAGTTGTTCCCGCACACCGACTTCGACGGTGTCGACATGACCGACGGGGTGCTGCTGGCCGAGGGCGAGGGCCGGATCCGGCAGGCGCACCAGGGCCGGTTCACCGCGTTGTCGGCCGGGCTGGCCGGGCAGTACGACGTGGTCAGCATGTTCCACTACCTGGAGCACAGCGTGGAACCACGCGAGGAGATCGCCGCGGCCAGGGAAACCCTGCGCTCCGGCGGACATCTGGTGATCGAGGTGCCCGATCCGGAGTGCGGGCTGGCCAAGGTGCTCGGGCGGTACTGGCTGTCCTGGTTGCAGCCGCAGCACCTGAACTTCGTGCCGGTGGGCAACCTGTGCGCGGAGCTGACCGAACAGGGCTTCACCGTGGTCGACGTGCACCGGAAGAAGGCGCACATGCCCTTCGACCTGATGCTCGCCGCCGGGCTGTTCGTGGAGAACCTGGCCCCGCGCGGGGACGCGCCGTGGCTGGCGGTGCCGCCGAACCCGCTGGAGCGCCTGGCGCGCGGCGTGGTGGTGGCGGCGGGCATGCCACTGGCGGTGGCCGGTGTGCTACTGGACCGGCTGATCGCGCTAGCGCCGGAGCGGGCCGGGCTGACCAACACCTATCGGGTGCTCGCCCGGCTCTCCTAGCAGAGCCGGGGTCTGGCGCCATACGTCGGGCGAACGTCTCCCTCGCGTTGTGTTCCCGCCATGGGTGCGCGCGGGAGGCTGCGCTCAGCCAAGGGGAACTGGGGAAATCATGTCGATGCTGTGGGCGCTCGCTGGCGCTGGTGCGGGATCGTTGCGGGCCAAGGCGGCCAGGCTGCATGCCCATCTGAGCGCGACGCCGGACTGGCGGCCACAAGACGTGGCCGCGGCCCTGGCCGCGTTGCCACAGCTGGGCGGCAGGCGGGCCGCGCTGGTGGCCACCGACCGCGACGGGTTCCTCGACGGGCTGGCCGCACTCGTCGAGGGCCGCGGCGCCCCCGGGCTCACCGACGGCGTGGCCCGCGACGGCGGTATCGTGTTCGCCTTCCCCGGACAGGGCCCGCAGTGGCCCGGCATGGCCACCGAACTGCTGGCCACCTCCCCGGTGTTCCAGGCGCACGTGGACGAGTGCGTGCAGGCCCTGGAACCCTTCCTGGACTTCGACCTGCCCGCGTTGCTGCGCGGCACCGCCGATCCCGTGGCCTGGGAGCGGGTGGACGTGATCCAGCCCGCGGTGTGGGCGATGATGGTGTCCCTGGCCGGATTGTGGCGTTCCTACGGCGTCGAACCGGCGGCGGTCATGGGCCACAGCCTCGGCGAGGTGGCCGCGGCCGTGGTCTCCGGCGCGCTCTCGGTGGACGACGGCGCCCGGGTGGCCGCGCTGTGGAGCGCGCAGCAGCAGACCCTGGTCGGGCTGGGCGACATGGTCTCCGTGCTCGCCCCGGCCGAGGCGGTCCGGCAGCTGCTGACCCGCTGGGACGGGCGGCTGGAAGTGGCCGGGATCAACGGCCCGGCCTCGACCGTGGTCTCCGGCGACCTGGACGCCGCGGCCGGCTTCCTGGAAGAGGCGCGCGCGGCGGGCTGGCAGGCCCGGCGGGTCGCGGTCGGCCTGGCCGCGCACTCCGCGCACATCGACCGGATCACCCCGGCCCTGCGCGAGCTGCTCGCCCCGATCCGCCCGCGCGGCGCGGACATCCCGTACTACTCCGGCCTGCACGCCTGCACAGTGGACGGTGCGACGCTGGACGCGGACTACTGGTGCGCCAACCTGCGCAACACCGTCCGCTTCGCCGAGGCCACCGCCGCGGCCCTCGCCGCCGGGCACGGCACGCTCCTGGAGGTCAGCCCGCATCCGGTGCTGACCGCGGGCATGCATAGCACCGCCGAGGCCGTGGGCGCCGAGGTCGCCGTGCACGGCACGCTCTGGCGCGAGCAGGGCCACCTGGACCGGGTGCGGCACAGCCTGGGCGAGCTGTTCACCAGCGGCGCCACCCTGGACTGGACCGCCGTGCACGCCGGACTGGACGCGCAACCCCTTGACCTGCCCTCGGAACTGGCCGCCGAGGAACTGCCCGGGGTGGAGGAGGCCGACCGCGAATCGGTGCTGCGCGCCGAACTGGCCGGGATGACCGAGGCCGGCCAGCACGCGCTGCTGCTGGCCGTGGTCCGCCGCGAGGTGGCCGCGCTGCTTGGCAGGCCCGAGGCCGCGGTGGACGGCGAACTGCCTTTCCGGGAACAGGGCTTCGACTCGGTGACCGCCCTGGAAATCCGCCGCAGGCTCACCGCGGCGCTGGGCATGACCTTGCCCGCCACCATGGTCTTCGACCACCCCACCCCGGACGCGGCCGCCCGGTTCATCCGCACCGAACTGCTCGGACTGTCCACAGTGGATGAATCGGTGCCGGAGATCGTCGTTGGCGACGAGGACGATCCGGTGGTGCTGGTCGGCATGGGCTGCCGCTTCCCCGGCGGGGTGCGCGGACCGGAGGACCTGTGGCGGCTGGTGCTGGCCGGCACCGACGCGGTCACCCCGTTCCCGGCCGACCGCGGCTGGGACTTCGCGGGCGCGTTCAACACCGAACTGGACGAGCCCGGCCAGTTCGCCCAGGGCCAGGGCGGGTTCCTGCACGACGCGGACCTGTTCGACGCCGAGTTCTTCGGCATCGCCCCGCGTGAGGCCGCCGCGATGGACCCGCAGCAGAGGCTGCTGCTGGAAACCTCCTGGGAGGCCCTGGAACGCGCGGGCATCGCACCCGGCTCGCTGCGCGGTCGCCGCGCCGGGGTGTTCGTTGGCGCTTACACCATGGACTACGGCCCGCGTATGGACGACGGGTCCGCCTACGAGGGTTACGTCTTCACCGGCAACACCGGCAGTGTGATGTCCGGCCGGATCGCCTACCTGCTCGGGCTGGAAGGCCCGGCGGTCACCGTGGACACCGCGTGCTCCTCCTCGCTGGTGGCGCTGCACCTGGCCGTGCAGTCGGTGCGGCGCGGGGAGTGCGAGCTGGCGCTGGCCGGTGGCGTCACGGTGATCCCCAGCGTGGGCATGTACGTGGAGGTCTCCCGGCTCGGCGGGCTGGTTCCGGACGGCCGGTGCAAGGCGTTCTCCAGCAGTGCCAACGGCTTCGGCCTCGCCGAGGGTGCCGGGGTGGTCGTGGTGGAACGGCTGTCCGCGGCCCGGAAACACGGACACCCGGTGCTCGCGGTGATCCGGGGCAGCGCCACCAACCAGGACGGCGCCTCCAACGGGCTCACCGCGCCCAGCGGCACCGCCCAGCAGAAGGTGATCCGACAGGCACTGGCCAACTCCGGACTTCGACCGTCCGATGTGGACTTAGTGGAGGCACACGGCACCGGGACCCCGCTGGGCGACCCGATCGAGGCCACCGCGCTGCTGGCCACCTACGGCCAGGACCGGGACATCCCGCTGTGGCTGGGCTCGGTCAAGTCAAACATTGGACACACCCAGGCCGCCGCGGGCATGGCCGGGCTGATCAAGATGGTCATGGCCATGTGGCACCGGGTGCTGCCGCGCACCCTGCACGTGGTCGAGCCGACCCCGCACGTGGACTGGTCAGCAGGCGCCGTCGAACTGCTCACCGAAACCCGCCCGTGGCCCAAGGAGGGCGGGCCGCGCCGGGGCGGGGTTTCCTCCTTCGGGGTCAGCGGCACCAACGCGCACATCATCGTGGAAGAGCCGCCGCTGCTGGAAGTTTCCGAGGAGCCCGGGCACGACACGCTGGTGCCCTGGGTGGTCTCGGCCCGCTCCGAGACCGCGCTCCAGGCCCAGATCGACCAGCTGGTGTCCTTCGTGGCGGACCGGCCGTGGCTGAAGCCGGTCGACGTGGCCGCCTCGCTGCTGCGCGACCGCACGCCGTTCGAGCACCGGGCCGTGCTGCTGCCCGCCACGCCAGGTGGAGAGCGCGCGATCGTCACCGGTCAGGCCGGTGCGCACCAGCCGGTGTTCGTCTTCCCCGGTCAGGGCTCGCAGTGGCTGGGCATGGGTGTGGAGCTGTTGGAGACCTCGCCGGTGTTCGCGGCCCGGTTCACCGAGTGCGCCGAGGCGCTCGCTGAGTTCCTGGACTGGGACCTGACCGCCGGACTCCGTGACCAGGAGGCCTTGCGGACCCTGGACCGGGTGCAGCCGCTGCTGTGGGCGGTCATGGTTTCCCTGGCCGAGGTCTGGCGCGCGCACGGGGTTGAACCCGCGGCCGTGGTCGGCCAGTCCCAGGGCGAGGTGGCCGCCGCCTGTGTGATCGGCGCACTGTCGCTTGCGGACGGTGCTCGGATCATCGCCGAGCGCAGCAAGCTGATCAACGAGCTGATGGGCCACGACGGCATGGCCTCCGTGCTCGCCCCTGCCGACCAGGTCCGCGAACGGCTCACCGAGGGGCTGGTGATCGCCGGGATCGCCGGGCCGCGACTGGTGGCCGTGGCCGGTGAACTGACCGAGCTGGACACCTTTGTCGCGGCGTGCGAACGGGATGGCATCCGGGCCAGGATAACCCGGCCCACCGCGGCCTCGCACAGCCCGCACATCGCGGTGATCCGCGAGCCGCTGGCCGCCGCACTGGCCCCGCTTACCCCGCGCTCGGTGGAGATCCCGTTCTACTCCACGGTCTCGGCCACCGCACGGGACGGCGCGGAACTGGACGCGGACTACTGGTTCGAGAACGCGATCGAGCCGGTGGCCTTCCAGGTCACCCTCACCGCTCTCGCCCAGGCAGGGCACCAAGTGTTCATCGAGGTCAGCCCGCACCCGATCCTTGCCGTGGCCATTCAGGACACCCTGGACGAACTGGGCGCCGAGGCCACGGTGCTGGGCACCCTGCGCCGGGATGAGGGCGGCGAGCGCCAGGTGCTGTCCGCGCTGGCCGAGGCATACGCGCACGGCGTCGCGGTCGACTGGGCCGCCATGGTCGAGTCCGGGCAGCGGGTCGAACTGCCCACCTATCCGTTCCAGGGCAGGCGGTTCTGGGTCGAACGCACCCGGGAGACCGGCATCGCCGGACCGGACGCGGCTAGGCACCCGCTGCTCAGCGCGGCGGTGGAACTGGCAGACGGCGACGGCTGGGTGGCCACCGGCCGGGTCTCCCTGGCCACCCACCCCTGGCTGGCCGATCACGCGGTCTCCGGGGTGGTGCTGCTGCCCGGCGTCGCGGTGGTCGAGATGGCCGCGCGCACCGGCAGCGAAGCCGGTTGCCCGGTGGTCGAGGAACTGGTGCTGGAATCCCCGCTGGTGCTGCCAGGGGACGGTGCGTTGCGGCTGCAACTGGTGCTCGGCGCGGAGGACGGCGCGGGCCGCCGCTCACTCGCGGTGTACTCCCGCCCGGCCGAGGACGCTCAGGGCTGGACCCGGCATGGCGGCGGAGTGCTCGTCCCGGAGTCCACTGTGGACCAGCCGGAACCGTTGGACTGGCCACCGCTGGACGCCGAGCCGGTGGAGCTGGCCGGACTGTACGAGGACCTCGCGGCCACCGGCATCGAGTACGGCCCCGCCTTCCAGGGCCTGCGGGCCGCCTGGCGGCGCGACGACGAGGTGTTCGCCGAGGTCGCGCTACCCGCCGAGGTCGAACCGGGCCGCGGCTGGTTCGGCGTGCACCCGGCCCTGCTGGACGCCGCCCTGCACACGCTCTGGCTGGCCGGGCTCGGCACGGACTCCGGCCAGACCCTGCTGCCCTTCTCCTGGGGCCAGGTCGCCCTGCACGCCGGTGGTGCCGACACCCTGCGCGTGCGCGCTCGCCGAACCAGCCAGGACACCGTCGCTATCGAGCTGTCCGATGTGGACGGGCGATCGGTGGCCTCGGTCAGCTCGCTGGTCATGCGGCCGGTCGACCTGCGCCAGCTGCGACCCGCCGCCGCACACGCGGTCTTCGGCGTGCACTGGTCGGAACTGCCCACGCCCACCGAGGTCGCGGAGTCCACGGTCGAGCTGTGGCAGGTGCCGGAACCCTCCGGAACCGGCCTGGCCGAACGGGCCCTCGACGCCACCATGACCACGCTGGTCCGGTTGCGGCAGTGGCTGGCCGAACCGGGTGAGGCGCGGCTGGCCGTGTGCACCCGGCACGCGGTCGCCACCGCCGAGGGCGAGACGCCCGACCCGGCGCTGACCGCGGTCTGGGGCCTGGTGCGCTCGGCGCAGACGGAGAACCCCGGCCGGTTCACCTTGATCGACACCGACGACCCCGCCACCGACCTGCTCGCCGCCGCACTGGCCACCGGCGAACCCCAGGTGGCCATCCGCAACGGCCGCCTGTGCCAACCCGCTCTTGCCCGGCTCGACCCGCGCGCCGCGGCCAGCCCGCTCGGCGCGGACGACACCGTGCTCATCACCGGCGGAACCGGCACCCTCGGCGGCGAACTCGCCCGCCACCTCGTGGTCACCCATGGGGTCCGCCACCTGCTGCTGATCAGCCGCCGCGGCCCGGACGCCCCCGGCGCGGCCCAACTCGTCGCCGACCTCACCGAACTCGGCGCGGAGGTCACCGTCGCGGCCTGCGATGCCGCCGACCGGACCGCGCTGGCCGAGCTGCTCGCCACACACCCGGTCACCGGTGTGGTGCACGCCGCGGGGGTGCTGGCCGACGCGGTGATCGAGGCGCTCACCCCCGAACAGGTCGCGCAGGTTTTCAGGGTCAAGGCCGAGGCCGCGGTCAACCTGCACGAGCTGACCGGCGAGCTGAAGCTGTTCGCGTTGTACTCCTCGGTCGCGGGCACCCTGGGTACGCCCGGCCAGGGCAACTACGCCGCCGCCAACGCCTTCCTGGACGGCCTGGCCGGGCAACGGCACGCCGCCGGGTTGCCCGCCACCTCGCTCGCCTGGGGCTACTGGTCCCAGGTCAGCGAACTGGGCGCGCACCTGGCCGAAGCCGACCTGGCCCGGCTGGCCAGGCTCGGCATCGGCCAGATGTCCACTGTGGACGGTCTGGCCTTGTTCGACGCGGCCTGCGCCACCGGACAACCCGCGCTGGTCCCGATGAGCCTGGACACCGCCGCGCTGCGCCGCCAGGCCGGCGAGGGCACCGTGCCGCCGCTGCTGCGCCCGCTGGCCCCCGCGATCCGCCGCCGGGCCGCAAGCGGTGGCGGCGATCTGGCCCGCCGGCTGGGCGGACTGGCCACCGCCGGACAGGAACGGCTGCTGGCCGACCTGGTCCGCGGCCACGTCGCCTCGGTGCTGGGCCACGATTCGGCCGAGCGGATGCCCGCAGGGCGGGCCTTCCGCGAACTGGGCTTTGACTCGCTCACCGCGGTCGAACTGCGCAACCGGCTCAACGCCGACACCGGCCTGCGCCTGCCCTCCACGGTGATCTTCGACTACCCGACCCCGGCCGCACTGGCCGGATTCCTGCGCACCGAACTGGGTGGCCGCCTCACCGCCACTCCGGCGGTCCGCCGCCCGGCCCGCACCGCCGCGGCAGACGAGCCGATCGCGATCATCGGCATGTCCTGCCGCTTCCCCGGCGGGGCCGCCTCGCCCGAGGAACTGTGGCAGCTGGTGACCGAGGGCCGGGACGCCATCTCCGACCTGCCCGAGGACCGCGGCTGGGTGACCGGTCGCCTGGACGAGGACCCCGGCTACGCCCGCCGCGGTGGTTTCCTGGCTGGGGCCACCGATTTCGACGCCGGGTTCTTCGGTATCTCACCGCGCGAAGCCCTGGCCATGGACCCGCAGCAGCGGATCCTGCTGGAAACTGCCTGGGAAGCCCTGGAACGCGCCGGATTCGACCCGACCTCGCTGCGCGGCACCGACACCGGCGTGTTCGCCGGGGTGATGCACAGCAACTACGTCGGCCGCGAGGCCGAGGCCCCGCCCGGCTTGGAAGGGCACATCGTCACCGGCAACTCCAGCAGCGTGGCCTCCGGTCGCCTGGCCTACACCTTCGGCTTCGAAGGCCCGGCGCTGACCATCGACACCGCCTGCTCCTCCTCGCTGGTGGCCCTGCACCTGGCCGCGCAGTCGCTGCGCAACGGCGAATGCGGCCTGGCGCTGGCCGGCGCGGTGAGCGTGGTGACCAACCTGGACCGCTACATCGGCCTCACCTGGCAGGGCGCGCTCGGCCCGGACGGCCGTTGCAAACCCTTTTCCGCGGGCGCCAACGGCGTCGGCATCGCCGAGGGCGCCGGGGTCGTGTTGCTGACCCGGCTGTCCGAGGCGCGGCGGCAGAACCTGCCGGTGCTGGCGGTGATCCGGGGCAGCGCGGTCAACCAGGACGGCGCCAGCAACGGCCTCACCGCGCCCAACGGACCGTCGCAGCAACGGGTTATCCGGCAGGCACTGGCCAACGCCGGCCTGCGACCGTCCGAAGTGGACGCCGTGGAGGCGCACGGCACCGGCACGCCGCTGGGTGACCCGATCGAGGCCCAGGCGCTGATCGCCACCTACGGCCAGGACCGGGACGAGCCACTGCTGCTGGGCTCGGTAAAGTCCAACCTCGGTCACACCCAGGCCGCCGCCGGCCTGGCCGGACTGATCAAGATGGTCATGGCCATCCGGCACGGTGTGCTGCCGCGCACCCTGCACCTGGACGAGCCCACCCCGCACGTGGACTGGTCGGCCGGTGCGGTCTCGCTGCTCACCGACGCGGTGGACTGGCCGCAGACCGGGCGTCCCCGGCGGGCCGCGGTGTCCGCCTTCGGTATCAGCGGCACCAACGCGCACGTCATCGTCGAACAGGCCCCGGACCGCGCCGGCACCCCGTCCGCCGAGGAACTCCCGCTGACCCCGTGGCCGCTGTCCGGCCGCAGCCCGGACGCGCTGCGCGCCCAGGCAGATCGCTTGCTGGCCCTGCTCGACGCCGACCCCGAGCTGTCCCCGGCCGCGGTCGGTCACGCGCTGGCCGCCACCCGCACCGGGTTCGAGCACCGGGCCGTGGTGCTTGGCGCGGACCACGCGGAACTGCGGCACGGCCTGGAACTGCTGAGGGCCGGGGAATCCGGTCCGGCGGTGGTCAGCGGTACGGTCGCCACCGAAAACGGCCGGGTGGTGTTCGTCTTCCCCGGCCAGGGCTCGCAGTGGCTGGACATGGGTGTGCGGCTGCTGGCGACCTCGCCGGTGTTCGCCGCCCGCTTCGCCGAATGCGCCGACGCGCTGTCGTCCTTTGTGGACTGGGACCCGGCTGCGGAACTGCGCAATCCGGAATCGTTGCAGGCCATCGACATGATGCAGCCGCTGCTGTGGGCGATGATGGTTTCGCTGGCCGAGGTGTGGCGCTCCCACGGCGTGGAACCCGCTGCGGTGGTCGGGCAGTCGCAGGGTGAGGTCGCCGCCGCCTGCGTCTCCGGCGCGCTCTCCCTGACCGACGGGGCCAGGCTGATCACCCAGCGCAGCAGGCTGTTCGCCGAGCACATGGCCGGACACGGCGCCATCGCCTCGGTGGTGGCCCCGGCCGAGGAGGTCCGCACCCGGCTGGCCGCGCACCCGGAACTGGCCCTGGCCGGGATCATCGGGCCCCGGCTGGTCACCGTGGCCGGTGCACTGGCCGAGCTGACCGAGTTCGTCGCCGCCTGCGAGCAGGACGGTGTGCGGGCCCGGATCTCCCCGTCGACCGTGGCCTCGCACAGCAGGCACAGCGAGGTGGTGCGTGCGCCACTGGCCGCCGTGCTCGCCCCGCTGACCGCCCGCGCCGGTGAGATCCCGTTCTACTCCACGGTGACCGGCGGCCTGCTGGACGGCACGGCCCTGGACTCCGGGTACTGGTGGGACAACGCCCGTGAACCGGTGGCCTTCCAGGACACCGTGCAGGCCCTGCTGACCGCGGGGCACGAGGTGTTCATCGAGGTGAGCCCGCACCCGGTGCTCACCGTCAGCATCGAACAGACCGCCGAGGCGCTCGGTGTGCCAGCCGCGGTCTGCGGCACGCTGCGCCGGGACGAAGGCGGCCACCGCCGGATCCTGGCCGCGCTGGCCGAACTGCACACCCGAGGCGGCCGGGTCGACTGGACCGGACTGTTCGGCCCGACGTCCCGGGTCGACCTGCCCACCTACCCGTTCCAGCGGCAACGGTACTGGCTGGAACCGGCCGCCACCGGCGCGCTGACCGCCACCCTGCCCGGCCTCAACGACGTGCCCACCCCCGGCACTGATCTGGGCCGCAGGCTCGCCGAACTCCCGGAAATCGAAGCCCGCCAAGAACTCCTGGACCTGGTGCGGACCAACCTGGCCGCCGTGCTCGGCCACGACTCGGCCGACACCGTGCCCGCCAGCCGGGCCTTCCGCGACCTTGGCCTGGAATCCATCACCGCGGTCGAACTGCGCAACCGGCTCGGCGCCGCCACCGGCCTGCTGCTGCCGACCACCCTGATCTTCGACCACCCCACCCCCGGCGTGCTCGCCGAACACCTGCGCGCACTGCTCACCGGAACCGGCCAGGACACCAGGGTGCGGGCCACCACCGCCAGCGACGAACCCCTGGCCATCGTCGCGATGGCCTGCCGCTTCCCCGGCGAGATCAGCACCCCGGAACAGTTGTGGTCCTTCCTCGGCGCGGACGGCGACGCGATCACCCCGTTCCCCGCCGACCGCGGCTGGGACCCGGATGTCTACCACCCCGACCACGAGCGCCACGGCCACACCTACGTCCGCGAGGGCGGATTTCTCAGCGGCGCGGCCGATTTCGACGCCGGGTTCTTCGGCATCTCCCCACGTGAAGCCCTGGCCATGGACCCGCAGCAGCGGCTGCTCCTGGAAGTCGCCTGGGAAACCCTGGAACGCGCCGGACTCGACCCGGACACCCTGCGCGGCAGCGACACCGGCGTGTTCGCCGGACTCGCCCCCACCGGCTACGCCGCCCGGCTGGCCGAACCACCGGAAGGCATGGAAGGCCAGCTGCTGACCGGCAACCTCGGCAGCGTCGCCTCCGGCCGCATCTCCTACAGCCTCGGACTGGAGGGCCCGGCCGCCACCGTCGACACCGCCTGCTCCTCCGCGCTGATGGCCCTGCACTGGGCCTGCCAGGCGGTCCGGCAGGGCGAGTGCGGCATGGCGCTGGCCGGTGGGGCGCACGTGATGCCCACGCCCGAACCCTTCATCGCCTTCAGCCGTCAGCGCGGCCTGGCCGCCGACGGCCGGTGCAAGCCCTTCGCCGCCGCCGCGGACGGCACCGGCTGGAGCGAAGGCGCGGCCATGATCCTGGTCGAACGGCTCTCCGACGCCCGGCGCAACGGCCACCCCGTCCTGGCGGTGATCCGGGGCAGCGCGGTCAACCAGGACGGCGCCAGCAACGGCCTCACCGCCCCCAACGGCCTGGCCCAGCAACGCGTCATCCGCCAAGCACTGGCCAACGCCCGCCTGGAAGCGTCCGAAGTGGACGCCGTCGAGGCACACGGCACCGGAACCACCCTCGGCGACCCGATCGAGGCCGAGGCACTCATCGCCACCTACGGCCGGGAACGCGACGAGCCGCTGTGGCTGGGCTCGATCAAGTCCAACATCGGGCACACCGGCCCGGTGGCCGGTCTGGCCGGGGTGATCAAGATGGTCCTCGCCCTGCGGCACGGCCAACTGCCAAGGACCCTCCACGTGGACCAGCCGTCACCGCACGTGAACTGGTCGGCGGGCACGGTCGAACTGCTCACCGAACGCCGGGACTGGCCGGAAACCGGACGCCCCCGCCGGGCCGCGGTCTCCGCCTTCGGGGTCAGTGGCACCAACGTGCACCTGGTCCTGGAACAGGCTCCCGACCGACCGGTCGGTAAGCCCGCGGAAACCGGTGCGCCGCCGGTGCTGCCCTGGGTGCTCTCCGCCCGCACCGCGCCCGCGCTGGCCGCTCAAGCCGCCCGGCTGCTCATCCACCTGGACACCGATCCAGAGCTGTCCACGCTGGACATCGCGCACTCGCTGACCGCCCGCACCGCCTTCACCCACCGCGCCGTGCTGCTCGGCGGCGACCGGGATGAACTGCGGCACGGCCTGGAACTGCTGCGCGACGGCAGGCCCGGACCGGCGGTGCTCACCGGCGTCGCGGGCGAGTCGCCCGACCGCGTGGTGTTCGTCTTCCCCGGCCAGGGCTCGCAGTGGGCGGGCATGGGCGTGGAACTGCTCGCCGCCTCCCCGGTGTTCGCCGCCCGGATGGCCGAATGCGCCGCCGCGCTGGAGTCCTTTGTGGACTGGAGACTGCACGAGGTGCTTGTCGACGAGGACGCGCTGCGGCGGGTCGACGTGGTGCAGCCGGTGCTGTGGGCGGTGCTGGTCTCGCTGGCCGAGGTGTGGCGCTCGCACGGGGTCGAACCGGCCGCGGTGATCGGCCACTCCCAGGGTGAGATCGCCGCCGCCTGCGTGGCCGGAGCACTCTCCCTTGTGGACGGCGCGCGAGTGGTCGCCTTGCGCAGCAGGGCATTGGTCGCGCTGGCAGGGCACGGCGGCATGATGTCGGTCGCCCTGTCCGTGGACACCCTCGAACCGCGACTGGCCGCACACGGTCTGTCCGTGGCCGCGGTCAACGGCCCGTCCTCGGTCGTCGTCTCCGGCGCCCCGGAAGCGCTGACCGCGCTCAAGGACGAGCTGGCGACCGAGGGCGTGCGGGCCCGGCTGGTCCCGGTGGACTACGCCTCGCACTCCGCCCAGGTGGAGGACATCCGGGAGGAGGTCCTCGACCTGCTCGCCCCGGTCGCCCCGCGCGCGGCCGAGGTCCCGCTGTACTCCACGGTCACCGGTGAACTCCTGGACACCACGACCATGGACGCCAGGTACTGGTACCGCAGCCTGCGCGAAACCGTCCGGTTCGAGACCGCCACCAGGGCGCTGCTCGCTGACGGGCACCGCGCGTTCATCGAGACCAGCCCGCACCCGGTGCTGACCACCGGCCTGCAGGAAACCCTGGACGACACCGGGACCTCCGGCGTGGTGCTCGGCACCCTGCGCCGCGAGGAGGGCGGCCCGCGCCGCCTGCTCACCTCACTCGCCGAGGCCGCGGTGCGCGGCGTCCAGCTCGACTGGCGCCCGCTGCTGGCCGGTGGTCGACACCTGGACCTGCCCACCTACGCCTTCCAGCACCAGCGGTTCTGGCTGGACGTGCCGCCCGCCACCACCGCCGACCCGGTGGACGGCACGTTCTGGGACGCGGTCGACCGCGCCGACCTGACCGCCCTCGGCTTGGCCGCCGACCAACCGGTAGGTGAAGTGCTGCCCGCGCTGTCCCGCTGGCGGCGCGACCGGCACGAACTGGCCACCCTGGACTCCTGGCGCTTCCGCATCCACTGGCGCCCGGTGCCGCCCCGCCCGCAGTCCGGCCCGCTGGGCGCCTGGCTGGTCGCCGTCCCCGCCACCGCGAATCCCGACGTGGCCAGGGTGCTGGACGCCCTGCTCGCCGCCGGCGCCCAGGTGCGTCCAATCCAGGTGGACACCGACCGGACCGAACTCGCCCGCGAACTCGGCGCCCTGTTCGCCGAGGCGCCCAGCCGGGTGCTGTCCCTGCTGTCCCTGGACCACCATGCACACCCCGAGCACCCGGAAGTGCCTCGCGGGCACGCCGCGACCGTGACCCTGGTGCAGGCGCTGGCCGACACCGGCGCGGAGGTCCCGCTGTGGTGCCTCACCCAGGGCGCGATGGCGGTGGCCGATCCGGCCGAGGTGACCAATCCGGAACAGGCCCTGGCCTGGGGCTTCGGCCGGGTGGCCGGACTGGAGCACCCGGCCCAGTGGGGCGGTCTGATCGACCTGCCCGCCGAACTCGACGACCCCGCGCTGGCCCGGCTCTGCGAGCTGCTGGCCGGAGCCGGCGGCGAGGACCAGCTGGCCATCCGCCCGGCCGGGGTGTTCTGCCGCCGGTTCGGCCACGCCGAGCGCGGTGGCTCGGTGGAACCCTGGCGCCCAAGCGGAACCGTGCTGGTCACCGGCGGCACCGGCGCGCTCGGCGGGCACGTCGCCCGCCGGCTCGCCGAAGCCGGCGCCAGCCACCTGGTGCTGCTCAGCCGCCGCGGCCCGGACGCGCCCGGCGCGGCCGAACTGGCCGCCGAGCTGAGCGCCACCGGTGTCCGGGTCACCCTCCGCGCCTGTGATGTGGCCGACCGGGACGCACTGGCCGCGATGCTCGCCGAGGTCGGACCGCTGGACGCGGTGGTGCACACCGCCGCCGCCCTGGACGACAGCATGATCACCGCGCTGACCGCCGAGCAGCTGGCGAACGCGCTGCGGGTCAAGCTCGCCGCCACCCGGCACCTGCACGAGCTGACCAGCGAGATGGACCTGTCCGCGTTCGTGCTGTTCTCCTCGATGTCGGCCACCGTCGGCATCACCGGCCAGGGCAACTACGCGCCCGGCAACGCCTTCCTGGACGCCTTCGCGCACTGGCGGAGTGCCCAGGGCCAGCCGGTCACCGCCATTGCCTGGGGCCTGTGGGACGGCGCCGGTCTGGGCGCGGGCGAGCACGACACCGCGCGCAGCCACGGCCTGCCGCCGATCTCACCCTCCCGCGCGGTGCGCGCCCTCGAACAGGCGGTCGGCCGGGCGGACGTCACAGTCACCCTGACCGAGATCGACTGGCCGCGGTTCCACACCGCCTTCACCGCGACCCGGCCCAGCCCGCTGCTCGCCGACGTGCCCGAGGTCCGCGCCCTGCTCGCCGAAACCCCTGTCCCCACCGAGGACGGCCTGGCCGCCCGGCTCGGCGGACTCGGCGAGCACGACCGGCTGCGTGCGCTCACCGACCTGGTGCGCGCGCACGTGGCCACCGTGCTCGGGCACGACAGCGCCGAGGACGTCGAACCCGGCCGCGCGTTCAAGGACCTCGGTTTCGACTCGGTCGGCGCGGTCGACCTGCGCAACCGGCTGCGCGCTGACACCGGCCTGACCCTGCCCGCCACCACCGTCTTCGACCACCCCACCTCGAAGGCGCTGGCCGAGCATCTGTACGCGGAACTCTTCGGCGCGGCCGGCCCGGTGACCGCGGCCCCAGCGGTGCTGGCCGCGGTGGACGAGCCGATCGCGATCGTCGGCATCGGCTGCCGCTTCCCCGGGGCCACCGGTCCCGAGGAGCTGTGGCGGTTGCTGGCCGAGGGCGCGGACCTCATGTCCGACCTGCCCACCGACCGCGGCTGGGACCTGGACGGGCTCTACCACCCCGAACCCGGCACGCCCGGCAAGTCCTACGCCCGCGAGGGCGCCTTCCTGGCCGACGCCACCGGCTTCGACGCCTCGTTCTTCGGGATTTCCCCGCGGGAGGCCCTGGCCATGGACCCGCAGCAGCGGCTGTTGCTGGAGACCGCCTGGGAGGCCGTCGAACGCGCGGGCATCAACCCAGAGTCCCTGCGCGGCAGTGCCACCGGCGTGTTCGTCGGCACCAACGGCCAGGAGTACGGCGCGGTGCTGGCCACCGATCCGACCACCGACCACGAGGGCTACCTGGCCACCGGCAACGCGGCCGCGGTGCTCTCCGGCCGGCTTGCCTACACCCTGGGACTGGAGGGCCCGGCGGTCACCGTGGACACGGCCTGCTCGGCCTCCCTGGTCGCCCTGCACCTGGCCGCCCAGGCCCTGCGCTCCGGCGAATGCACCCTGGCCCTGGCCGGCGGCGTGACCGTGATGGCCACGCCCAGCCTGTTCGTGGAGTTCTCGCGGCAGCGCGGTATGGCCGCGGACGGCCGCTGCAAGTCCTTCGCCAACGCCGCCGACGGCACCGGCTGGGGCGAGGGCGCGGGTGTGCTGGTGGTGGAACGGCTTTCCGACGCACTGCGCAACGGGCACGAAGTGCTCGCCGTGGTGCGTGGGAGTGCGGTCAACCAGGACGGCGCGTCCAACGGCCTGACCGCGCCGAACGGGCTGTCCCAGCAACGGGTCATTCGGGCCGCACTGGCCACCGGGGGTCTGCGACCGTCCGAAGTGGACGCGGTCGAGGCACACGGCACCGGCACGGTGCTGGGTGATCCCATTGAGGCACAAGCACTGCTGGCCACCTACGGGCAGGATCGCGAGACGCCGCTGTGGCTGGGCTCGATCAAGTCCAATCTCGGTCACACCCAGGCCGCCGCGGGTGTCGCCGGTGTGATCAAGATGGTGCTGGCCCTGCGGAACAACGAGCTGCCCAAGACCCTGCACGTGGACGAGCCGTCCACACACGTGGACTGGTCGGCCGGGGCGGTCTCGCTGCTGACCGAGTCGGTGCCGTGGCCGGAGAACGGGCGTCCGCGCCGGGCCGGAGTGTCCTCCTTCGGCATCAGTGGCACCAACGCGCACGTGATCATCGAACAGGCGCCGTCCGTGCCACCGGTCGAGGCCGCCGAACCCGCGGTGGTGCCGTGGGTGCTGTCCGCGCGCTCCGCGGACGCGTTGCGGGACCAGGCCGAGCGACTGCTGTCCACTGTGGACGACGATGTGGTGTCGGTCGGCTTCTCCCTGGCGACCGGACGGGCCGGGCTGGAGCGGCGGGCAGTGCTGGTCGGCGCGGACGTAGCCGAGTTCCGGGCCGGACTGGCCGCGCTGGCCGCCGGGCAACCCGCCGCTGGCTTGGCCGAAAGTGTTGCCGGATCTGGCAAACTGGCGTTCCTTTTCTCCGGCCAGGGCTCGCAGCGACTGGGCATGGGCCGGGAACTGCACGCGGCGTTTCCGGTGTTCGCCGACGCCTTCGACGCGGCGTGCGCGGAACTGGACCCGAGGCTGCGTGAGGTGATGTGGTCCGACGCCGAAGAACTGGACCGGACCGAGTGCACCCAGCCCGCGTTGTTCGCGGTGGAGGTCGCGCTGTTCCGGCTGTTCCAGAGCTGGGGCCTGCGACCGGACTTCCTGCTCGGGCACTCCATCGGCGAGATCGGCGCGGCGCACGTGGCCGGGGTGCTGTCCCTCGCGGACGCCTGCCGCCTGGTCACCGCGCGCGGCCGTCTGATGCAGGCGCTGCCCGAGGGTGGCGTGATGGTGTCGGTGCGGGCCGGGATTGACGTGGTCGAACCGCTGCTGACCGACCTGGTGAGCGTGGCCGCGGTGAACGGCCCGGAGGCCGTGGTGCTCTCCGGCGCCGAGGCCGAGGTGCTCGCGATTGTCGAAACCCTGGCCGAGCGCGGGGTGAAGACCAAGCGGCTGCGGGTGTCACACGCATTCCACTCGCCGCTGATGGACCCGATGCTGGCCGAGTTCCGGGCGGTGGTGGACGGGCTGACCTTCGCCCGGCCGGAAATCACGATCGTGTCCACTGTGGATGGTGATCCGGCGACGGCGGACTACTGGGTGCGGCACGTCCGGGAGACCGTACGGTTCGCCGACGGCCTGACCCGGTTGCTCGAAGAGGGGGTGCGCACCTTCCTGGAGGTCGGCCCCGGCGGGGCGCTGGCCGCGATGGGCCAGGCCGCGCTGCCCGGCACACCGGTGTTCGCCCCCGCGTTGCGCCGGGACCGAGCCGAGGAGCGCTCGGTGTTCGAGGCGCTGGGCCGGTTGTTCACCGCCGGGGTGTCCCCGGACTGGGCCGCGGTGTTCGCGGGCCGGGGCGCCCGGCGGGTGCAGTTGCCCACGTATGCCTTCCAGCACCAGCGGTTCTGGCCCGCGAGCGGCGTGCGGCCCGGCGATGCCACCGGACTTGGCGTGGACGCGGCCGACCACCCGCTGCTGGCCGCGGCCGTGCTGCTGCCCGACGACGGCGGGGTGCTGCTCACCGGACGATTGTCGCTGAGCACTCAGCCCTGGCTGGCCGAGCACCGGTTCGCCGGGACCGCGTTGTTCCCTGGCACCGGGTTCGTCGAGCTGGCGATCCGGGCGGGCGACCAGGTGGACTGCCCGGTGCTGGAGGAGCTGACCATCGAGGCCCCGCTGGTGCTGCCCGATCGCGGCGGCGTCCAGCTGCGGGTGGTGGTGGGTGCGGCCCAGGACGGCCGCCGCGGTGTCGCGGTGCACGCACGGGGCGAGGGCGCGGACTGGACCTGCCACGCCCGCGGCACGCTGTCCGCCGCGGTCTCGCCCGGCCGTACCGGTGAGCCGGAGTGGCCACCCAGTGGAGCTGAACCTGTTGCGGTGGAACGGGTTTACGCCGAGTTCGAGGACGCAGGACTGACCTACGGTCCGGTCTTCCGTGGCCTGCGCGCGGCCTGGCGGCGGGGCGAGGAGTTGTTCGCCGAGGTGAGCCTGCCCGGTGCGGACACCGGGTTCGGCCTGCACCCGGCACTCCTGGACGCGGCCCTGCACGTGTTCGCGCTGCGCGGTATCGGCGGCAGCTGGCTGCCGTTCGCCTGGAACGACGTGCGATTGCACGCCACCGGCGCGACCAGCCTGCGGGTGCGGTTGCGGGTGCTGGCCGAGGACACGGTGACCATCGACGTGGCCGACGGCCTCGGCGAACCGGTCGCCACCATCGGCGGCCTGCGTTCCCGGCCGGTCGCCGCCGACCACCTCGCCGCGCGTACGCCCGGTATCGCGGATGCCCTGTTCCAGGTTGACTGGACCGAGGTGCTTGCGCCGGAATCTGTCGAGCTGTCCGTGGTTTCGCTGGGTGACGGCGGGCTGGCCGAGCTGGCCGAGGTGCCGGACGTGGTGGTGCTGCCGGTGTCCGCCGTATCGGGGGAGATGCCCGAACAGGTCCGTGCGGCCACCGGTCAGGTGCTCGCGGTGCTGCACGAGTGGCTGGCTGAAGACCGGTTCGCCGATGCCAGGCTGGTGGTACGCACCGACGGTGCGGTGTCCGTTGCGGGCGAGGACATTCGCGACCTCGCCGGAGCCGCGGTCTGGGGCCTGGTGCGGTCTGCGCAGAGCGAGCATCCCGGCCGGTTCGTGCTCCTCGACGCACCTGGGGTCTCGCCCGCGGTGCTGGCCAGCGGAGAAGCGCAACTCGCGGTGCGGGACAACACGGTCCGGGTGCCGCGGCTCACTCGCGCCGTGGCCGGGCCCGCGCCGGACTGGGGTGACGGCGCGGTGCTGATCACCGGCGGCACCGGATCCCTCGGCGGTGCCGTGGCCCGGCACCTGGTCACCGAACACGGCATCCGGCAGCTGGTCCTGGCCAGCCGCCGGGGCCTGGACGCGCCCGGCGCGGCCGAACTGGTGGCCGAACTGGACGCCGAGGTCACCGTGCTGGCCTGCGATGTCGCCGACCGGACCGCGCTGGCCGACCTGTTCGCCGCGCACCGGATCACCGCGGTGGTGCACGCCGCCGGGGTCCTGGACGACGGCGTGATCGAGTCCCTGAGCCCCGAACGCCTGGACACCGTGTTGCGGCCCAAGGCGGATGCCGCCTGGCAGTTGCACGAGCTGACCCGCGACCTGGACCTGGCCGCGTTTGTGCTGTTCTCCTCCGCCTCCGGCCTGCTCGGCGGACCCGGCCAGGGCAGCTACGCCGCCGCGAACGCCTTCCTGGACGCCCTCGCCGCACACCGCCGCGCCACCGGACAACCCGCGCACTCCCTCGCCTGGGGCGCCTGGGCCGAAACCGGCGGCATGGCGAGCCGGCTCACCGAGGCCGAACAGCGCCGGATGGCCCGTGAAGGCGTACAGCCACTGGCCACCGAGGAAGCACTGGCTCTGCTCGACGCGGCCGTGGCCACCGACCGGGCCGTGCTCGCCCCAGTGCGCCTGGACCTGCCCGCACTCCGCACCAACGGCGCCCCCGCCGCCCTGCTACACGGTCTGCTGCACCACCGCCGCCGCGCCCAGGCCGGGACCGCGCACACCGTGCCGCTGCGGCAGGAACTGCTCGCCCTGCCCACCGCTGACCGGGACACCCGGCTGCTGGAACTGGTGCGCGGCCAGGTCGCCGTGGTGCTCGGCTACGGCCAGGCCACGGCCATCGAACCGGAACGGGCCTTCGGCGACCTCGGTTTCGACTCGCTCACCGCGGTCGAACTGCGCAACGTCCTCACCGCCGCCACCGGGCTGCGCCTGCCCGCCACCCTGGTCTTCGACTACCCGACCCCGCTGGCGCTGACCCGCTACCTCGCCGCCGAACTGCTCGGCGCCGCCGAGGAACCCGGCACGCCCGCCCCGGCGCGCACCAGCGTGGACGAGCCGATCGCGATCGTCGGCATGGCCTGCCGCTACCCCGGCGGGGTCAGCTCGCCTGAGGAACTGTGGCGACTGGTCGCCGCCGGTGGCGACGCGATCTCGATGTTCCCGGACGACCGCGGCTGGGACGTGGACGGCATCTACAACCCCGAACCCGGCCTGCCCGGCAAGACCTACACCCGGCAAGGCGGATTCCTCTACGGCGCGGCCGAGTTCGACCCCGGCTTCTTCGGCATCTCCCCGCGGGAAGCCCTCGCCATGGACCCGCAGCAACGGCTGCTGCTGGAAACCTCCTGGGAGGTTTTCGAGCGGGCCGGAATCAGCCCAAAGTCCTTGCAGGGCAGCCGGACCGGGGTGTTCGCCGGGGTGATGTACCACGACTACGGCACCCGGATGTCCGCCGTGCCACGGGATCTGGAAGGTTACGTCGGCACCGGCAGCGCGGGCAGCGTGGTCTCCGGCCGGATCGCCTACACCTTCGGCCTGGAGGGCCCGGCGGTCACCGTCGACACCGCGTGTTCCTCCTCGCTGGTCGCCCTGCACTGGGCGGTGCAGGCCCTGCGCTCCGGTGAATGCGATCTCGCGCTGGCCGGTGGCGTCGCGGTGATGGCCACCCCGGACACCTACGTCGAGTTCTCCCGCCAGCGCGGCCTGGCCGCCGACGGGCGCTGCAAGTCCTTCGCCAAGGCCGCCGACGGCACCAGCTGGTCCGAAGGCGCGGGCATGTTGCTGGTGGAACGGCTTTCCGACGCCGTGCGCAACGGGCACGAGGTCTTGGCCGTGGTGCGGGGGAGCGCGGTCAACTCCGACGGCGCCTCCAACGGACTCACCGCCCCCAACGGCCCGTCCCAGCAGCGGGTGATCCGGCAGGCACTGACCTCGGCCGGACTGCGACCGTCCGAAGTGGACGCGGTAGAAGCCCACGGCACCGGCACCGTGCTCGGCGATCCCATTGAAGCACAAGCACTCCTGGCCACCTACGGCCAGGACCGGGACGAACCGCTGTGGCTGGGCTCGATCAAGTCCAACCTCGGGCACACCCAGGCCTCGGCCGGGGTCGCCGGGATCATCAAGATGGTCATGGCCATGCGGCACGGCCTGCTGCCCAAGACCCTCCACGTGGACGAGCCCTCGCCGCATGTGGACTGGTCGGCCGGCGCGGTCGAGCTGCTCGCCGAGGCCAGGGACTGGCCGGAGCAGGGGCATCCGCGTCGCGCTGGGGTGTCCTCCTTCGGGATCAGCGGCACCAACGCGCACGTGATCATCGAACAGCCCGCCGCGGCCGCACCCGCGCTCCGGCGGATCGAACCCGGGGTCACGCCCTGGCTGCTCTCCGGCAAGAGCGAACCGGCCCTGCGTGACCAGGCCGCCCGCCTGTTGTCCTTTGTGGACGGCAACACCGAGCTGGAACCGGTGGACGTGGCGGTGTCGCTGACCGAACGGGAGAACTGGGAACACCGCGCCGTGCTGGTCGGCGAGGAGCGCGCCGAGCTGCTCGACGGCCTGCGCGCCCTGGCCGCGGGCGAACCCGCCACCGGCCTGGTGACCGGCTCGGCCCGACCCGGCAGCCTGGCGTTCCTGTTCTCCGGACAGGGATCCCAGCGACTGGGCATGGGCTGCGAGCTGTACGACACCTACCCGGCCTTCGCCACCGCCTTCGACGCGGTCTGCGCCGAACTGGACCCGGAACTGCGGGCCGTGATCTCCTCGGACGAGGACCGGCTGGCCACCACCGAGTTCACCCAGCCCGCGCTGTTCGCGGTGGAGGTCGCGCTGTTCCGGCTGCTGGAGAGCTGGGGTCAGCGCCCGGACCTGGTGCTGGGTCATTCCATCGGCGAGATCGGCGCGGCGCACGTGGCCGGGGTGTTCTCCCTCGCGGACGCCTGCCGCCTGGTCACCGCCCGCGCCCGCCTGATGCAGGCCCTGCCTGCCGGTGGCGTGATGATCGCGGTGCAGGCGACCGAGGCGGACCTTACCCCGCTGCTGGCCGAGTACCCGCTGGTCGGCCTGGCGGCGGTCAACGGCCCGGAGTCCGTCGTGCTCTCCGGCGATGAGGACCAGGTCCTGGTGCTGGTGCGGACCCTGGCCGACCGGGGTAGGCGCACCCGGCGACTGCACGTCTCGAACGCCTTCCACTCACCGCTGATGGACCCGATGCTCGACGAGTTCCGCACCGTGCTCGACGGGCTGTCCTTCGCTCAGCCGGAAATCCCGATTGTGTCCACTGTGGATGGTTCTCCGGCGACGGTGGACTACTGGGTGCGGCAGGTCCGCGAGACCGTGCGCTTCGCCGAGGCCGTGCAGACCCTGGCCGACCAGGGCGTGAGCCGGTTCCTGGAGATCGGGCCCGGCGGTGTGCTCTCCGCCATGGTCGAGGACTGCCTGCCCGAACCGGTGACCGCCGCGGCCCTGCGTAAGGGCCGGGCCGAGGCCGCCGCACTCACCGAGGCGCTGGCCCGGCTGCACGTCAGCGGCCAGCCGGTGCCCTGGAACACCCTGCTCGCCGGTTGCGGCGGCCGGCGGATCGACCTGCCCACCTACGCCTTTCAGCACCAGCGCTACTGGCTGGCCGCCGGTAGCGCGGGCGGCGATGTGGCCGTGCTGGGCCAGCAGGCCACCGACCACCCGCTGCTCGGCGCGGCCGTGCCGCTGCCCGACTCCGGCGGGCTGCTGCTCACCGGCAGGCTCTCGCTGGCCACCCAGCCCTGGCTGGCCGACCACCGGGTCGGCGACCTGGTCCTGTTCCCCGGCACCGGTTTTGTCGAACTGGCGTTGCGGGCCGGCGCCCAGGCGGACTGCCCGACGTTGGACGAGCTGACCGTGCAGGCCCCGCTGTCCCTGCCCGCCAGCGCCGCGGTGCAGATCCAGGTCGCGGTCGGCCCGGAAACCGAAGGCCGCCGGGAACTGAGCGTCTACGCCCGCCCCGAGCAGACCCCGGACGACGCGCCGTGGATCTGCCACGCCAGCGGCACGTTGAGCACCGCGGTGGCCGCCATCGGTTTCGCCGAGGACGTGTGGCCACCGGTCGACGCCGAACCGCTCACCGTCACCGGCTGGTACGACCAGCCCGGCGCCGCCCTGGGCTACGGACCCGCCTTCCAGGGCCTGCACACCGCCTGGCGGCGCGGCAACACCCTGTTCGCCGAGGTCGAACTACCCGCCACGGTGGCCGATCCGAGCCGGTACGGCCTGCACCCGGCGCTGTTCGACGCGGCCCTGCACGTGCTCGGCCTCGGCCGGGACACCGCGGAAGCCGCACTGCCCTTCGCCTGGTCCGGCGTGCGCCTGCACACCTCGGGCGCGGCCGCGCTGCGGGTCCGGGTGGACCTGGACGGCGCGGACGCGACCATCGAACTCGCCGATGCCGAGGGCGGCCCGGTCGCCTCGGTCGGTTCGCTCGCGGTGCGCCCGGTGACCACCACACAGCTCGCCGCCGCGCACACCGGCCACCACGACGCGCTCTACCGGCTGGACTGGCCGCCGGTCGCGGCCGGCACCGCCGCCGCGCTCACCCACACCCGGCTCGGCCCCGGCGGCCTGGACGCCCTCACCGAGGTCCCCGACCTGGTGGTGTTGCCCTGCCTGCCCGAACCCGGCCCGGACCTGCCCAGCTCCGCCCGCGCCACCACCGGCAAGGTGCTGGCCGTGCTCCAGCAGTGGCTGGCCGAACCGCGGTTCGCCAACGCCCGCCTGGTCGTGCACACCCAGGGCGCGGTCTCTCTGGCCGGCGAAGGGATTTCCGACTTGGCCGCAGCCACCGTCTGGGGCCTGGTCCGCTCGGCGCAGTCCGAGCACCCGGAACGGTTCGTGCTGCTGGACACCGACGGCGACCTGGACTCCCCGGCCACCGCGGTGGTCCCCGGCGAACCCCAGCTCGCCGTGCGCGACGGCGTGGTCCGGGTGCCCCGGCTGGTCCGCGCCCGCACCGGCGCCACTCCGGCGACCTCGCCCTGGGGCACCGGCACCGTGCTGGTCACCGGCGGCACCGGCGGTATCGCCGTGGACGTCACCCGGCATCTGGTGGTCACCCACGGGGTGCGCGATCTGGTGCTGGTCAGCAGGCGCGGCATGGACGCGCCCGGCGCGGCCGAACTGGTCGCCGACCTGACCGAGGCCGGAGCCCAGGTCCAGGTGGTCGCGGCCGACCTGGCCAACCGCGCCGAGGTGGTCGCCCTGCTCGCCGAACTCGGCCCGGACCGGCTTTCCGGCGTGGCGCACGCGGCCGGGGTGCTCGACGACGGCGTGCTGGAATCCCTCACCCCGGAACGCCTGGACACCGTGCTGCGGCCCAAGGTGGACGCGGCCTGGCACCTGCACGAACTGACCCGCTGCCAGGACCTGTCCGCGTTCGTGTTGTTCTCCTCGGCCGCGGGCACCCTCGGCGCACCCGGACAGGGCAACTACGCCGCGGCCAACTCCTTCCTGGACGCACTGGCCGAACACCGCCGCGCCAACGGCCTGCCCGCGCAGTCGGTGGCCTGGGGCCTGTGGGCCGAAGCCGGTGGGATGAGCGGCGACCTGGCCGAGATCGACCGGCGCCGACTGGCTCGCGACGGAATCGCGTTGTCCACCGAACACGCCCTGGGCCTGCTGGACGCGGCCCCCGGCACCGGCGATCCGGTGCTGGTCGCCGCCCAGCTCGGCTCCTACATCCACAATGGACAGACGCCTGCGGTGCTGCGCGGTCTGCGCCGCGGCCAGCAGCGCACCGAACCGGCCGCGCACACCGGTACCGGTGTGCGCCGGCTGGCCGGGCTCACCGCCGCAGCCCAGCGCGCCGGGCTGCTGGACCTGGTCACCGCCCGCACCGCCACCGCGCTCGGCCACCGCTCCGGGCAGGACGTGCGGACCGCGAGCACCTTCCAGGAACTCGGTTTTGACTCGCTGACCGCGGTGGAACTGCGCAACGGCCTGGCCGCCGCGACCGGATTGCGGCTGCCCGCCACCCTGGTCTTCGACCACCCGACCCCGCAGGCCCTGGCCGAGCACCTGTTCACCGAGCTCTTCGGCGAGCAGGAACCCGTCACGCCGGAACCGGTGGCCCGGCACACGAGCGAGGAGCCGATCGCGATCGTCGGCATGGCCTGCCGCTACCCCGGCGGGGTGAGCTCGCCGGAACAGCTGTGGCGACTGGTCGCCGAGGGCACCGACGCCATCTCCGGCTTCCCCGCCGACCGCGGCTGGGACGTGGAACGGATCTTCGACCCCGAACCCGGTCTGCCCGGCCGCACCTACGTGCGTGAAGGCGGATTCTTGTACAGCGCGGCCGAGTTCGACCCGGGCTTCTTCGGAATCTCCCCGCGGGAGGCCTTGGCCATGGACCCGCAGCAGCGGTTGTTACTGGAGACCTCCTGGGAGAGCTTCGAGCGGGCCGGAATCGACCCCGCCTCGTTGCGCGGCAGCCGGACCGGCGTGTTCGCCGGCGTGATGACGCACGACTACAGCAGCCGGATCACCGCGGTGCCCGAAGAGGTCGAGGGCTACTTCGGCACCGGCAACTCCGGCAGCGTCGCCTCCGGCCGGATCGCCTACACCTTCGGCCTGGAGGGCCCGGCGGTCACCGTCGACACGGCGTGTTCCTCCTCGCTGGTCGCGCTGCACCTGGCGGCGCAGGCCCTGCGGTCGGGGGAGTGCGAGCTGGCGCTGGCCGGTGGTGTCACCGTGCTGGCCACCCCGGACTCCTACGTGGAGTTCTCCCGCCAGCGCGGTCTGGCCCCGGACGGCCGGTGCAAGTCCTTCGCCGACGCCGCCGACGGCACCAGCTGGTCCGAGGGCGCCGGTGTGCTGCTGGTGGAACGGCTCGCCGACGCCCAGCGCCTCGGCCACCCGATCCTGGCCGTGCTGCGCGGTTCCGCGGTCAACCAGGACGGCGCGTCCAACGGCCTGACCGCACCCAACGGCTCCGCCCAGCAGCGGGTGATCCGGGCCGCGCTGGCCGCCGCCGGCCTGCGACCGTCCGAAGTGGACGCGGTCGAGGCGCACGGCACCGGCACCACCCTCGGCGATCCCATCGAGGCGCAGGCACTGCTGGCCACCTACGGGCAGGACCGGGACGAGCCGCTGTGGCTGGGCTCGATCAAGTCGAACATGGGCCACACCCAGGCCGCCGCCGGGGTCGCGGGCGTGATCAAGATGGTGCTGGCGTTGCGCCACCAGGAGTTGCCGCGCACGCTGCACGTGGACGAGCCCTCGGCGCACGTGGACTGGTCGGCGGGTGCAGTCTCGCTGCTGACCGAGCCGGTGGCCTGGCCGGAACGGGACCGGCCGCGCCGGGCCGGGGTGTCCTCCTTCGGGATCAGCGGCACCAACGCACACGTGATCATCGAGCAGGCCCCGGCCACCGAACCCGCCCGCCCGGTCGAACCCGCCCTGGTGCCCTGGGTGCTCTCCGGAGCCACCGAGGACGCCCTGCGCGAGCAGGCCGCACAACTGCTGTCCACTGTGGACGAAGATGTGGTGTCGATCGGCTTCTCGCTGGCCACCGGACGTGCGGCACTGGAACGCCGGGCAGTGGTGGTCGGCGCGGACGCGGCCGAGTTCCGGGCCGGACTGGCGGCGCTGGCCGCCGGGCAACCCGCCACCGGACTGACCGAGGGCGCGGTGCGCACGGGCAAGCTGGCCTTCCTGTTCTCCGGTCAGGGCTCGCAGCGACTGGGCATGGGCCGGGAGCTGCACGAGACCTATCCCGTCTTCGCCGCGGCCTTCAACGCGGTGTGCGCGGAGCTGGATCCGCGACTGCGCGAGGTCATCTGGTCGGACGAGAAACAGCTGAACGAGACCGAGTTCGCCCAGCCCGCGTTGTTCGCGGTCGAGGTGGCGCTGTGCCGGCTCCTGGAGAGCTGGGGGGTGCGGCCGGACTTCGTGCTCGGCCACTCCATCGGCGAGATCGCGGCCGCCCACGTGGCCGGGGTGTTCTCCTTGGCAGACGCCTGCCGCCTGGTCACGGCGCGCGGCCGGTTGATGCAGGCGCTGCCCGGCGGCGGCGTGATGGTGTCGGTGCGGGCGGCGCTGGCGGAGGTGGAGCCGTTGCTGACCGGGCTGGTCAGCGTGGCCGCGGTGAACGGACCGGAGTCGGTGGTGATCTCCGGTGCCGAGGACGAGGTGCGGGCGATCACCGAGGCACTGGGGCGGGAATCCCGGCGGCTGCGGGTCTCGCACGCCTTCCATTCGCCGCTGATGGAACCCATGCTCAAGGAGTTCCGGACCGTGGTCGAGCAGATCGGGTTCAGCACGCCGGAGATCCAGGTTGTGTCCACTGTGGATGGTGACTGGGCCACGCCGGAGTACTGGGTGCGGCACGTGCGGGAGACCGTGCGGTTCGCCGACGGCATCACCGAGCTGGCCGCCGCGGGCGTCACCGCGTTCCTGGAGATCGGACCGGGTGGCGCGCTGACCGCGATGGCCCAGGAAACCCTGACCGCGGCCGAGATCCTGGTGCCGGGCCTGCGCAAGGACCGGACCGAACCACGATCGGTGACCGAGGCGCTGGGCCGGTTGTTCGTCGCCGGGATCACCCCGGACTGGACCGCGGTGTTCGCGGGCCAACACGCCCGCCGGGTCGACCTGCCCACCTACCCCTTCCAGCGCCAGCGCTACTGGCTGGACGCGGCCAGTGCCGCCCGGGATGCCGCCGGAATCGGTCAGCAGGCCATGGACCACCCACTGCTGGGCGCCGCCGTGCTGCTGCCCGAGGGGGCAGGCGCGGTGCTCACCGGCAGGCTGTCCCTGGACGCCCAGCCCTGGCTGGCCGACCATGCGGTCGGCGAGCTGGTGCTGTTCCCCGGCACCGGATTTGTCGAACTGGCCCTGTGCGCGGGTGAGCAGATGGACAGCCCGGTGCTGGCCGAACTCACCCTGGAAGCACCACTGGTGCTGCCCGCCCACGGTGGTGTCCAGGTGCAGGTCTCGGTCGGCGCGGCGGAACAGGGCGGGCGCCCGGTCACCGTGCACTCCCGCCCGGAGCACGCGCGGACCGAACCGTGGACCTGCCACGCCCGCGGCCTGCTCAGCGCCGACACCACCACCCCGGCCGTACTCGGCGACTGGCCGCCCACCGGGGCGGAAAGCCTTGCGGTGGAAGAGCTGTACGACCGCCTGGCCGAGGCCGGACTGAACTACGGACCGGTGTTCCGCGGCCTGCGCGCGGCCTGGCGGCACGACGGCGAGCTGTACGCCGAACTGGCCCTGCCCGATTCGGCCAACGCCTGCTTCGGCCTGCACCCGGCCCTGCTGGACTCGGTGCTGCACGTGCTGGCCGCCCAGGGCGAGTCCACCGGCGGACCCGGCCTGCCGTTCGCCTGGACCGGCGTGCGCCTGCATGCCACCGGCGCGACCTCCTTGCGCGCCAGGCTGATCCCCGAGGGCAGCGGCGTGCGACTGCACCTGGCCGACGACAGCGGACTCCCGGTGGCCGAGGTCGACTCGCTGGTGCTGCGCACGGTGCCCCCGGAACAGCTCGCTGCGGCCAACACCACCGCGGACGACGCGCTGTACCAGGTCGACTGGCCGGTCCTGGCCACCCCGGACAACGCTGAGCTGTCGGTGGCCTGGCTGGGTGACGGCGGCCTCGCCGAACTCACCGAGGTCCCCGACGCGGTGGTGCTGACCGTGCGCGCCGAACCGGGCGAGGTGCCCGCCGCGGTGCGCACGGCCACCGGCCGGGTGCTGGCGGTGCTGCAGGACTGGCTGGCGGACGAGCGGTTCGCCGCCGCCCGGCTGGTCGTGCACACCCAGGACGCGGTCTCCGTCGCCGGTGAAGAGGTGCGCGACCTGGCAGGCGCCGCGGTCTGGGGCCTGGTCCGCTCGGCCCAGACCGAACACCCGGACCGGTTCGTGCTGGTGGACGCGGCCGAGTTGCCGACCGCGGCACTGGCCACCGGCGAACCCCAGTTCGCTTTGCGGGACAACGAGATCCGGGTGCCCCGGCTCGCCGCCGCCACCGGCACGGGCGCCGACGCGCCGCGCTGGGACACCGGCGCCGTGCTGATCACCGGCGGCACCGGCGCGCTGGGCGCGCTCCTCGCCCGCCACCTGGTGGCTGAACACGGGGCGCGCCAACTGGTCCTTGCCAGCCGCCGCGGCCCGGACGCGCCCGGCGCGGCCGAGCTGGTGGCCGAGTTGGACGCCGAGGTCACCGTGGTGGCCTGCGATGTCACCGACCGGGACGCCCTGGCCGGACTGCTCGCCGCGCACCCGGTCACCGCGATCGTGCACACCGCGGGCGTGCTGGACGACGGCGTGGTCGAGTCGATGACCCCCGAGCGGCTGGACATTGTGTTGCGGGCCAAGGCCGATGCCGCCTGGCACCTGCACGAACTGACCCGCGAGCTGGATCTGACCGCGTTCGTGCTGTTCTCCTCGGCCGCCGGGGTCACCGGCGCGCCGGGCCAGGCCAACTACGCCGCGGCCAACGCCTTCCTGGACGGCCTGGCCGCGCACCGCCGCGCCACCGGACGGCCCGCGCACTCCCTCGCCTGGGGCCTGTGGGCGGACACCGGCGGCATGGGCGGCCGGACCCCGAAGGACGGGGTACGCCCGCTGGCCACCCCGGAGGCGCTCACGCTGTTCGACCGGTCGCTCAGCCTGGCCACCCCGGCCCAGGTCCCGCTGCGGCTGGACCTGGCCGGACTGCGCACGCGGGAACACCTGCCCGCCCTGCTGCGCGGCCTGGTCCGCACCCGGCGCACCGCCCAGCGCGGCGGCGGCGCGGCGGCCCTGCGGCGGCGGCTGGCCGGACGGTCTCCGGCCGAATCGCTGGCCGTGCTGCTGGAACTGGTGCGCGGTCAGGTCGCGGCGGTGCTCGGTCACTCCGGTGGGCACGCGGTCGACCCGGAACGCGTCTTCACCGACCTCGGCTTCGACTCGCTGAGCGCGGTGGAACTGCGCAACGGCCTGGCCGCCGCCACCGGCCAGCGGTTGCCGGCCACGTTGGTGTTCGACCACCCCACCGCGGCCGCACTCGCCGCGCACCTGCACACCGTGCTGGCCCCGGACGCCAACGGGCACCACCCGGACACCGAGGAGACCGAGGTCCGCCGCCTGCTCGCGGCCATCCCGGTCAGCCGCCTGCGTCAGGCCGGACTGCTCAACGTCCTGGTCCAGCTGGCAGGCGAGAGCGACACCGCACCGGCGGGCGCGAACGGCGCGCCCTCGATCGATGACATGGACGCGGAAAGCCTGCTGCGCCTGGCGATGGGAGAGTCATGAGCACGCCACCCAAGGAGTTCGTCGAAGCGCTGCGGTCCTCGCTCAAGGAGGTCGAGCGGCTCCGGCAGGTCAACGAGCAACTGGTCGCCGCGAGCACCGAGCCGGTCGCCATCATCGGCATGGGCTGCCGGTACCCGGGCGGCATCAGCTCCCCGGCTGACCTGTGGCGGCTGCTCACCGCGGACGGCGACGCCATCTCCGGCTTCCCCACCGACCGCGGCTGGGACCTGGACGCGCTGTTCAACCCGGACCCGGACAACTCCGGCACCAGCTACGTCCGCGAGGGCGGATTCCTGCTGGAGGCAGCCGAGTTCGACGCCGCCTTCTTCGGCATCTCGCCGCGGGAAGCGCTGGCCATGGACCCGCAGCAGCGGCTGTTCCTGGAGATCTCCTGGGAGGCGCTGGAACGCGCCCGGCTGGACCCGACCTCCTTGCGCGGCAGCCGGACCGGGGTGTTCGCCGGGTGCAGCAGCCACGACTACGCCACCGGCCTGCACGAGCTGCCCGAGGCGGTCGAAGGTCACCTGATCACCGGGAACTCGGCCGCGGTGCTCTCCGGCCGGGTCTCCTACACCCTCGGCCTGGAGGGCCCGGCGGTCACCGTGGACACGGCGTGTTCCTCGTCGCTGGTGGCGTTGCACCTGGCCGTGCAGGCCCTGCGCAACGGGGAATGCGATCTGGCGCTGGCCGGTGGCGTCACCGTGCTGTCCACCCCCGGCGTGTTCATCGAACTCTCTCGCGGTGACGCGCTGGCCAAGGACGGCCGCAGCAAGGCCTTCGCCGCCGCGGCGGACGGGGCAGGCTGGGCTGAGGGCGCCGGTGTGCTCGCGGTGGCCCGGCTCTCCGACGCGCAGCGCCTCGGCTACCCGATCCTGGCCGTGCTGCGCGGCAGTGCGGTCAACCAGGACGGTGCGTCCAACGGCCTCACCGCGCCGAACGGACCGTCGCAGCAGCGGGTGATCCTGGCCGCACTGGCCAACGCAGGCCTGCAACCGTGCGAAGTGGACGTTGTCGAGGCGCACGGCACCGGCACCGCACTGGGTGACCCGATCGAGGCCCAGGCGCTGCTGGCCACCTACGGGCAGGACCGGGACACTCCGCTGTGGCTGGGCTCGGTCAAGTCCAACATCGGTCACACCCAGGCCGCCGCCGGTGCCGCCGGTGTGATGAAGATGGTGCTGGCCTTGCAGCACAACCGGTTGCCGCGCACCCTGCACGTGGACGCGCCGACCCCGCACGTGGACTGGGCCGCGGGCAAGGTCGAGCTGCTCACGAAGGCGGTGGACTGGACCGACGGCGACCGGCCGCGCCGGGCGGGGGTGTCCTCCTTCGGCATCAGCGGCACCAATGCGCACCTCATCCTCGAAGCCGCGCCGCCGGTCACCGAACCGGAGTCAGTGCCGCGGAACGGCTTGCTGCCCTGGGTGCTCTCGGCCAGGAACCCGGCCGGACTGCGTGCCCAAGCCGCCCGCCTCTTGTCCACTGTGGACAAATCACCGGAACTGGGGGCCGCCGAGGTCGGGCATGCGCTGCTGCGTACCAGGGCCTCCCTGGAACAGCGGGCGGTGCTGCTCGGCGCGGACCGGGCCGAACTGCGCGATGAGCTGGCCGGACTCGCCGCCGGTCGCCCGGCCACCGAGGTGGTGCAGGGCCGGGTGGTCAAACCCGGTCAGATCGTCTTCGTCTTCCCTGGTCAGGGCGGGCAGTGGGCCGGGATGGCGGTCGAGCTGATGGCCGCCGACCCGGTGTTCGCCGCCCGGATGACCGAGTGCTTCGCCGCGCTGGAGCCGTTCCTGGACTGGGATCCGCGGCCGATGCTCGCCGATCCCGTTGCCATGCGCCGGATCGAGGTGCTCCAGCCACTGCTGTGGTCGGTCATGGTGTCCCTGGCCGCGGTGTGGCGGGCGCACGGCGTGCACCCGGCCGCGGTGCTCGGCAGCAGCCAGGGCGAGGTGGCCGCGGCCTGCGTCTCCGGTGCGCTCTCCCTCAGCGACGGCGCCCGGATCATCGCCCTGCGCAGCCAGTTGTTCGCCGACGAGCTGGTCGGCAAGGGCATGATCGCCTCGGTCGCGCTCACCGCCGAGGAGGTCGAGCAGCGGCTGCCCGGCTACCCGGGACTGGTGCTGGCCGGGGTCAACGGGCCGTGCGCGGTCGCGGTGGCCGGAAAGACCGAGCTGCTGACCCGGTTCGTCGAGGACTGCACCCAGGATGACGTGCGGGCCCGGATCGTGCCGGACACCGTGGCCTCGCACACCGATCAGGTCGACCCGCTGCGGACACGCCTGATCGGCTCACTGTCCCCGGTCCAGCCCACCGACGGGGAGATCGCCTTCTACTCCACCGTCACCGCCGGACCCCTCGACGGTTCGGCGCTGGACGCCGGGTACTGGCTGGAGAACGCGCGCAGGCCGATGGCCGTGCGAGACACCCTGCGCGCCCTGCTCGCCGACGGGCACGGCGTGTTCGTCGAACTGGGCGCACACCCGGTGCTGAGCACCGCGGTCGCCGCCACCGCCGAGGACTTCGGGGTCGAGGCCGTGGTGGTCGGCTCCCTGCGCCGCGAGGACGGCGGCCCGCGCCGGATGCTCACCGCCCTCGGCGAGGCATGGACCCAGGGTGTGCCGGTCGATTTCACCGCACGGTACGGCCAGGTGCGACCGGTGGACCTGCCCACCGCGGCGTTCCAGCGGCAGCGCTACTGGCTGGACAACACCGGCCTGCCCGCCGGAACCGACCCGGTGGACGAGAAGTTCTGGCGCGCGGTGGAACGCGCCGACCTCACCGAACTGGCCGGCACCCTCGGCGTGGCGGACGAGGGGTCCCTGCATCAACTGGTGCCCATGCTCTCCGCCTGGCGGCGTCGCCGCAGGGAGGACCAGCTCGCCGACGGCCTGCGCTACCGGATCGACTGGCAGCGCGCCGAACCGGCCGAACCCGCGCTCACCGGCACCTGGCTGCTGCTCGCCCCCGCAGATCAGTCAGTCGAGCTGGCCGCCTTCGGCGCCAACCTCGTCCGGTTCGAGATCGACCCCACCGCCGACCGGTCGGCCCTGACCGAGCTGCTGCGTCCGGTCGCCGAGCAGTCCTTCGCCGGAGTGCTGTCGCTGGGCACCGGACCGGTCGGCACCCTGAGTCTGTTCCAGGCCCTGGCCGACAACGAGATCGACGCGCCGCTGTGGTGCCTCACCCGCAACGCGGTCGCTGTCTCCGTCGAGGAGACCGCCGACCCGGTGGCCGCCCAGGTCTGGGGTCTCGGCCGGGTCGCCGCGGTGGAGGCACCCCGCCGCTGGGGCGGACTCGTCGACCTGCCCGCCCAGCCCGCCGAGGACACCGACCGCCTGCTCGCCGCCGCGCTGTCCACTATGGATGGTGAGGACCAGGTGGCGCTGCGGCCGGGCGGGATGTTCCTGCGCAGACTGGTCCGCGCCAGCACCGGCCCGGTCCACCCGGACGCCTGGCGGCCCACCGGCACCGTGCTGGTCTGCGCGAGCGATCCGGACAAGGGCGCGGCCATCGCCGCCTGGCTCACCGAACAGGGCGCGCGGCCGGTGCCGCTGCCCGCACCCGCCGACCGGGACACCCTGGCCGCTCTGGTCGCCGAACACGGTCCGGTGCGCGCGGTGGTGCACGACGTGCTCCGGATGGACCTCACCCCGCTCGCCGAGCTGACCCCGGAGCGGCTCGCCGAGGTGGTCGCCGCCACCGCGGACAGCCTGGCCTGCCTGGACGACCTGCCCGATCTGGCCGCACTGGACGCGGTGCTCTGCTTCTCCTCCATCGTCGGCGTCTGGGGCAGCGCCGAACACGCCGCGATGGCCGCCACCAGCGCCTACGTGGACGCGCTCGCCGGGAACCTGCGGCGGCGCGGCGTCCGGGCCACCGCGGTGTCCTGGGGCCTCTGGCAATCCGGCGGGAAGCCCTCCGCCGCCGGGGAGCGGGTGCGTGGGCACGGGGTGAACGTGCTCAGCGCCGAGGTCGCCTTCACCGCACTGCGCCAGGTCCTGGACCGGGACGAGGTCAACCCCACCGTGGCCGACCTGGACTGGGCCCGGTTCGCCCCGGTGTTCACCGTGGCCCGCCCCAGCCCGCTGATCGCCGCCATCCCCGAGGTCCGGCGACTCGCCGAGGCAGCCGCCGAAGGTGGCGGATCCGCGCTGCGCCAACGGCTGTCCGGACTGGCCGCTGCCGAACAGCACCGGGTGCTGCTGGAACTGGCGCGCACCGAGGTCGCCGCCGCACTCGGCCATCAGGGCAGCGCTGGTATCGCGCCGGACCGGCAGTTCAAGGAACTCGGCTTCGAGTCGCTGACCGCGGTCGAACTGCGCAACCGGCTCGGCGCCGCCACCGGCCTGCGGCTGCCCACCACCCTGGTCTTCGACCACCCCACCGCCACTGCCCTGGCCACCCACCTGCGGGCCGAACTGCTGCGCGAACCCGCCGCAGCGACCACACCCGTGCGCGCGGCGGTGGATTCCGGCGACCCGATCGCGATCGTCGGCATGGCCTGCCGCCTGCCCGGCGGCATCACCGCGCCGGAACAGCTGTGGCAGCTGCTCGCCGAGGGCCGGGACGCGATCTCCGGCTTCCCGGCCGACCGCGGCTGGGACCTGGCCGCCCTCGCCGACGGCGGCTCAAGCACCCAGCAGGGCGGGTTCCTCTACCAGGCCCCGGAATTCGACGCGGCCTTCTTCGGCATCAACCCGCGCGAGGCCGCCGCGATGGACCCGCAGCAACGACTGTTGCTGGAAACCTCCTGGGAGGTGTTCGAGCGGGCAGGGATCGACCCGAAGTCGTTGCCGGGCAGCGCCACCGGGGTGTTCGTTGGCACCAACGCCCAGGACTACGCCACCGGCGCCTACCAGGCCCCGGACGCCGACGCGGGCTACGTGGGCACCGGCAGCGCGGCCAGCGTGCTCTCCGGCCGGGTGGCCTACACCCTCGGACTGGAGGGCCCGGCGGTCACCATCGACACGGCCTGCTCGGCCTCCCTGGTCGCCCTGCACCTGGCCGCCCAGGCCCTGCGCAGCGGCGAATGCGATCTGGCGCTGGCCGGTGGTGTCACCGTGATGGCCACTCCCGGCATGTTCGTCCAGTTCAGCAGCCAGCGCGGCCTCTCCGCCGACGGCCGTTGCAAGGCGTTCGCGGCCGAGGCGGACGGCACCGGCCTGGGCGAGGGCGCGGGTGTGCTGCTGGTGGAACGGCTTTCCGACGCACTGCGCAACGGGCACGAAGTGCTCGCCGTGGTGCGGGGGAGTGCGGTCAACCAGGACGGCGCGTCCAACGGCCTGACCGCGCCGAACGGGTTGGCCCAGCAGCGGGTGATCCGGCAGGCACTGGCTAACGCGGGTCTGCGACCGTCCGAAGTGGACGCTGTCGAAGCGCACGGCACCGGCACCGTGCTGGGCGATCCGATCGAGGCGTCCGCGGTGCTCGCCGCCTACGGCCAGGACCGGGACACCCCGCTGTGGCTGGGCTCGCTCAAGTCCAACCTCGGGCACACCCAGGGCGCGGCCGGGGTCGCCGGGGTGATGAAGATGATCCTCGCCCTGCGGCACAACCAGTTGCCGCGCACACTGCACGTGACCGAACCCTCCCCGCATGTGGACTGGTCCGCCGGATCGGTCTCGCTGCTCACCGAACCGGTGGCCTGGCCCGAGAACGGCCACCCGCGCCGTGCCGGGGTGTCCTCCTTCGGCATCAGCGGCACCAACGCGCACGTGATCATCGAGCAACCGCCCGCCATCCCGGTCACCGAGCGCATCACGCAGCCGGGCGTCACCCCGTGGCTGCTCTCCGGCCGGACCGCCGACGCCCTGCGCGCCCAGGCCGGGCAACTGGCCGGGTTCCTGGCCGAGCGGCCCGAGCTGGACCCGGTGGACATCGGCTACTCCCTGGCCACCACCCGCTCGGCCTTCGAGCACCGCGCGGTGCTGGTCGGCGCGGACCGGGCCGAACTGGACCAGGCGCTGAGCACGGCCACCGGCGAGGACGCGGCCAACCCGGTCGCCGGAGGACTGGCCTTCCTGTTCTCCGGCCAAGGCGCGCAGCGACTCGGCATGGGCCGTGAGCTGTACGACGCGTACCCGGCCTTCGCCGAGGCGTTCGACGCGGTGTGCGCGGAGCTGGACCCCGAACTGCGCACGGTGATCTGGTCGGATGCCGAACGCCTGGGACGGACCGAGTTCACCCAGCCTGCGCTGTTCGCCGTCGAGGTCGCGCTGTGCCGGCTCCTCGAAAGCTGGCGGCTGCGCCCGGACTTCGTGCTCGGGCACTCCATCGGCGAGATCGCCGCCGCACACGTGGCCGGGGTGTTCTCCCTGGCAGACGCCTGCCGTCTGGTGACCGCGCGCGGCCGGTTGATGCAGACGCTGCCCGCGGGCGGCGTGATGGTCTCGGTGCGCGCCGGACTGGACGTGGTCGAGCCGCTGCTCACCGACCTGGTCAGCGTGGCGGCGGTGAACGGGCCGGAGTCGGTGGTGATCTCCGGTGCCGAAGCCGAGGTCTTGCCGATCGCGGAGACCCTGGCGGAGCGTGGTGTGAAGACCAAGCAGCTGCGGGTCTCGCACGCGTTCCACTCGCCCATGGTGGAGCCGGTGCTCGACGAGTTCCGGACCGTGGTCGAAGGATTGACCTTCGCCCAGCCGGAAATCCCCATCGTGTCCACTGTGGACGGCGATCCGGCGACGGCGGAGTACTGGGTGCGTCAGGTGCGGGAGCCGGTGCGGTTCGCCGATGGCATCCAGCGCCTGGCCGCGGAGGGCGTCACCGCCTACCTGGAGGCCGGTCCGGGCGGCACCCTGACCGCACTGGCCCAGGAGAACCTCACCGCGGGCGAGATCGTGGTGCCCGGACTGCGCGGTGACCGGGACGAGCCGCGCGCGGTGCTCGCCGCCCTCGGCGGACTGCATGTGGCCGGACTGCCAGTGGACTGGGCCGCGGTGTTCGCCGGGCGTGGCGCCCGCCGGGTCCAGCTGCCCACCTACGCCTTCCAGCGCACCAGGTTCTGGCCGGCCGCGGGCGCACCGGCCGGGGATGCCGCGGGCTTCGGCGTCGAACCGGCCGAGCACCCGCTGCTCGGCGCGGCGGTCGCGCTGCCTGACTCCGGCGGACTGGTGCTCACCGGCCGGGTCTCGGTGGACACCCAGCCCTGGCTGGCCGATCACGTGGTCGGCGAGAGCATCCTGTTCCCCGGCACCGGCTTTGTCGAACTGGCCCTGCACGCGGGCGAGCGGGTGGACTGCCCGGCACTGGCCGAACTCACCCTGGAATCCCCGCTGGTCCTGCCCGAACGCGGCGCCGTGCAACTCCAGGTCGCGGTGACCGCGCTGGAAGACGGCCGACGGGCGCTGAGCGTGTACTCCCGGCCGGAACGCGCGGTGACCGCGGACACCTGGACCTGCCACGCCCGCGGCCTGCTCAGCACCGACTCCGCCACCCCCGCACCCGAATCGGACTGGCCACCGGCCGACGCCGAACCGGTGTCCCTGGACGGGCTGTACGACCGGTTCGCCGAGGGCGGCTTCGGCTACGGCCCCGCCTTCCGCGGCCTGCGCGCGGTGTGGCGGCGGGAGGCCGAGGTCTTCGCCGAGGTCGAACTGCCCGAGGCCACGAGCCCCACCGGGTTCGGCCTGCACCCCGCCCTGCTCGACGCGGCCCTGCAGAGCGCCGCGCTGACTGGCGGAACCGAACGCGCGCAACTCCCGTTCGCCTGGCGCGGCGTGCGCCTGCACGCCACCGGCGCGACCGCGCTGCGGGTCCGGCTGTCCCGGCCCGCCGAGGACACCGTGTCGCTGACCGTGGCCGACCCCGGCGGCGCCGAGGTCGCCTCGATCGAGGCCCTGGTGTCCCGGCCGGTCTCGGCCGAACATCTCGCGCTGGGCCGGGGCGGCGTGCACGACTCGCTGTTCCGGATCGACTGGACCGAGGTCTCCGGACCGGAACCCGCCCCGGTCACCGCGGTCTGGCTGGGCGAAAACGGACTGGCCGAACTGGCCGAGGTGCCGGACGTGGTCGTGCTGCCCTGCACCACCGACCCGGACGCTGACGTGCCCGCCGCGGTGCGCGCCGCCACCAGCCGCGTGCTCGCCGTGCTGCGTGACTGGCTCGCGGACGACCGCTTCGCCGCCGCCCGCCTGGTCGTGCACACCCGGGGCGCGATCTCCGTTGCCGGTGAAGGGGTTACCGACCTGGCCGGGGCCGCGGTCTGGGGCCTGGTCCGCTCGGCCCAGGCGGAGAACCCCGGCCGGTTCCTGCTCATCGACGCCGAGGACACCGCGGCCCTGCCCGGCGCGCACACTGTCAGCGAACCCCAGCTCGCGGTCCGGTCCGGCGCCCTGTACGCACCCCGGCTCACCCGGGTCCCGGCGCCCGCCGACCCGGAAACCCCGGCCCGGCACGGCACCGTGCTGGTCACCGGCGGCACCGGCGGCGTGGGCGCGGCAGTGGTCCGGCACCTGGTCGGCACGCACGGGGTCAAGCACCTGGTGCTGGCCAGCCGCCGAGGCCCGGACGCGCCCGGCGCGGCCGAACTGTCCACACTGGACGCCCAGGTGCGGATCGTCGCCTGCGATGTGGCCGACCGCGCCGCGCTGGCCGAGCTGATCAACTCGATCGACCCGGCGCACCCGCTCACCGGTGTGGTGCACGCGGCCGGGGTGCTCGACGACGGCGTGATCGGCTCGCTCACCCCGGAACGTCTGGACACCGTGTTGCGCCCCAAGGCCGAGGCCGCCTGGCACCTGCACGAGCTGACCCGGGACCTCGACCTGTCGATGTTCGTGCTGTTCTCCTCGGCCGCGGGTGCCATGGGCGGACCCGGCCAGGGCAACTACGCCGCCGCGAACGTCTTCCTGGACGCCCTCGCCGAACACCGGCACGCCACCGGGCTGCCCGCCCAGTCGCTGGCCTGGGGCTGGTGGGCCGAGGCGGGCGGGATGAGCGGCGACCTGGACGGCACCCGGCTGACTAGGGACGGCATTGCGCCACTGAGCAACGCCGAGGCGCTGACCCTGTTCGACACCGCCCTGCGCCTGCCGCTGCCCGCGCTGGTCACCACCCGGCTCAACCTGGCCGCGCTGCGGCCGCTGGCCACCGAAGGGATGCTGCCGCCGTTGCTGCACCGGCTGATCCGGGTCCGCCGCCGGGCCCAGCAGAGCAGCGCGGACACCACCACCCTGCGTGCCCGGCTGCGCACCCTGCCCGAGGCAGGCGCCCGGGAGGAGCTGCTGGACCTGGTCAGCCGCCAGATCGCCCTGGTGCTCGGCCACGGCGGCAGTGCGACCATCGCACCCGGCAGCGCCTTCACCGACCTCGGCTTCGACTCGCTCACCGCGGTCGAACTGCGCAACGGCCTGACCACCCGCACCGGGCTGCCACTGCCAGCCACCCTGGTCTTCGACTACCCGACCCCGCTGGCCCTTGTCGAGCACCTCTTCGTCGAACTCCTTGGCGGACAAGAGGATCCTGCCACTCCGGTCCGCCGGATGCGGACCGCCGACACCGAGCCGATCGCGATCATCGGCATGGCCTGCCGCTACCCGGGCGGCGTCAGTTCGCCCGATGACCTGTGGCGGCTGGTCGCCGCGGGCGAGGACGCGATCTCCCGGTTCCCGGAGGACCGCGGCTGGGACGTGGCCGGGATCTACGACCCCGAACCGGGCCTGCCCGGCCGCACCTACACTCGCGAGGGCGGGTTCCTGCACGAGGCCGCCGAGTTCGACGCCGCCTTCTTCGGCATCAACCCGCGCGAGGCGCTGGCCATGGACCCGCAGCAACGGCTGATGCTGGAGACCTCCTGGGAGGCGGTCGAACACGCGGGCATCGACCCGAAGTCCTTGCACGGCAGCCAGACCGGCGTGTTCACCGGCGTCATGTACCACGACTACGGCAGCCGGATGGTCACCGTGCCGGAGGGCCTGGAGGGCTACCTCGGCACCGGCAACTCAGGCAGTGTGGCCTCCGGCCGGATCGCTTACACCCTGGGCCTGTCCGGCCCCGCGCTCACCGTGGACACCGCCTGCTCCTCCTCGCTGGTCACCCTGCACCTGGCCGTGCAGGCCCTGCGGTCCGGGGAGTGCGATCTGGCGCTGGCCGGTGGTGTCACGGTGATGTCCACCCCCAGCCTCTACCTGGAGTTCAGCCGCCAGCGCGGACTCGCCGCCGACGGCCGCTGCAAGCCCTTCGGCGCCGGCGCGGACGGCACTGGCTGGTCCGAGGGCGCGGGCGTGCTGCTGGTGGAACGGCTCTCCGACGCCGTGCGCAACGGCCACCCGGTGCTGGCCGTGGTGCGCGGCAGCGCGGTCAACCAGGACGGCGCCTCCAACGGCCTCACCGCACCCAACGGACCGGCTCAGCAACGGGTCATCCGGCAAGCCCTGGCCAACGCGGGTCTTCGACCGTCCGATGTGGACGTGGTCGAGGCCCACGGCACCGGCACCGTGCTGGGCGACCCCATCGAGGCACAGGCGTTGCTGGCCGCCTACGGACAGGACCGGGACACCCCGCTGCGACTCGGGTCGATCAAGTCCAACTTCGGGCACACCCAGGCCGCGGCCGGGGCCGCCGGGATCATCAAGGTGGTGCAGGCCCTGCGGCACAACCAGTTGCCCCCCTCCTTGCACGCCGAGGAACCCTCCCCGCACGTGGACTGGTCCGCCGGTTCGGTCGAACTGCTCACCAAGGCGGTGGACTGGCCGGACAACGGCCGCCCTCGCCGGGCAGGGGTGTCCTCCTTCGGGATCAGCGGCACCAACGCGCACGTGATCATCGAGCAGCCGCCGGTGACGATCGAGTCGGAACCGGCCGCCCCGGCGCTGGTCCCGTGGGTGATTTCCGGGGCCACCGAGGACGCCCTGCGTGCCCAGGCCGACCGACTGCTGTCCACTGTGGACGAGGACGTGGTGTCGGCCGGGTACTCGCTGGCCACCGGCCGGGCCGCACTGTCCTGGCGGGGCGTGGTGCTCGGCGCCGAGCCGGCCGAGTTCCGGTCCGGACTCAGCGCGCTGGCCGGGCGGGAGGCCGCGGCGAACGTGGTGCTGGGCGAGGTGCGGCCGGGCAAGCTCGCCTTCCTGTTCTCCGGCCAGGGCGCGCAACGACTCGGCATGGGCCAGGAGCTGTACAAGACCTTCCCGGTCTTCGCCGCCGCCTTCGACGAGATCTGCGCCGAACTGGACCCCGAACTGCGTGCGGTGATCTGGTCGGATGCGGAACGCCTGGGACAGACTGAGTTCACCCAGCCCGCGCTGTTCGCCGTCGAGGTCGCGCTGTTCCGGCTCCTCGAAAGCTGGGGCGTGCGGCCGGACCTGCTGGCCGGGCACTCCATCGGCGAGGTCGCCGCCGCGCACGTGGCCGGGATCCTGTCCCTGCCGCACGCGGCCAGGCTGATTACCGCGCGAGGCCGCCTGATGCAGGCGCTGCCCGCCGGTGGCGTGATGGTCTCGGTGCGCGCGCCACTGGCCGAGGTCGAGCCACTGCTGACCGAACTGGCCGCGGCGGCGGCGGTGAACGGTCCGGAATCCGTGGTGCTCTCCGGTGCCGAGGCCGACGTGCTGGCCATCGCCGCGACGCTTGCCGAACGCGGGCACAAGACCAAGCAGCTGCCGGTATCACACGCCTTCCACTCGCCGCTGATGGACCCGATACTCGACGAGTTCCGGACCGTGGTGGGCGAACTGTCCTTCGCGCAGCCCCGGATCCCCATCGTGTCCACTGTGGATGGTGATCCGGCAACGCCGGAGTACTGGGTGCGGCACGTCCGGGAGGCCGTGCGGTTCGCCGACGCGGTGCGCGGCCTGGCCGGGCAGGGAGTGACCCGGTTCCTGGAGGTCGGACCGGACGCGGTGCTCTCCGCCATGGTCGAGGACTGCCTGGACCAGCCCCCAGTCGTCGCGGCCACCGCCCGCCGGGACCGGGACGAGCCCCGCACCCTGCTGACCGCCCTGGCCCGGCTGCACATCGCCGGGGTCCCGGTGGACTGGACCGCCTTCTTCGCCGGACGCGGCGCGCGCCGGGTTCCGTTGCCCACCTACGCCTTCCAGCGCGAGCGGTACTGGGTGGACCTGGAACCGCCGCAGCAGGCCGACACCGCGTTCTGGGACCTGGTCGAGCAGGGCGATCTCGGCTCGCTGGCCGCCCAGCTCGACGTCGAGGCGCCCGCACTGGGCGCGGTGCTGCCCAAACTCGCCGCCTGGCGCCGCCGCCACGCCGAGGACTCCCGGGTGGACGACTGCCTGTACCGCATCACCTGGCAGCCACTCGGCCCGGTCGCCGGCGGCATCCTCACCGGAACCTGGCTCGTAGTCGCACCCGCGGGCATCGACCTCCCTTGGGCGGCCGGACTCCGCGCCGAACTGCGGAACCGCGGCGCGGAGCCGGTGTGGCTGGAACTCGACCAGGACACCAACCTGGCGGCCCGAGTGCGCGAAACCGGTCCGCTCGCTGGTGTCCTGTCCCTGCTCTCCTTCGACGAGCGCGCCAAGCCCGGCACCCCCGCCGTCTCCCAGGGCCTGGCCGCCACCCTCACCCTGGTCCAGACCCTCGCCGGGCAGGGCCACGGACCGCTGTGGTGCCTCACCCGGCAAGCGGTGTCCACAATGGAGAGTGAACCCGCCGATCCGGCGCAGGCCCAGATCTGGGGCTTGGGCCGAGTGGTCGGACTGGAGTATCCGCAGGACTGGGGCGGCCTGCTCGACCTGCCCGCCAACCCGGCCCCGGACACCCTGGCCCAGGTCGCGGCCGTGCTGGGCGGCGCGCTACCCGGTGAGGACCAGCTCGCCCTGCGCGCCACCGGCGGCCACGCCCGCCGCCTCGAACACGCCCCGCCCCGGCCCACCGCGATCTGGAGTCCCGGCGACGGAGCGGTGCTGGTCACCGGCGGCACCGGCGCACTCGGCAGGCACCTGGCCCGCTGGCTGGCCGCCGCGGGCGCCCGGGAACTGTTGCTGGCCAACCTCCAGGGCCCGCACGCGCCCGGCGCGCAGGAGCTGTGCGCCGAACTCGCCGAACTGGGCGCCAAGGCCACCGTGCTCGCCTGCGATGTCGCCGACCGGGACGCGGTGTCCGCACTGCTCAGCGCGCATCCGGTGACCTCGGTCTTCCACATCGCCGGACTGCTCGACGACGGTGTGCTCGGCTCACTCGACGCCGAGCGGTTCGATCGGGTGCTGCGGGCCAAGGTGCTCGGCGCCCTGCACCTGGACGAACTGACCCGCGACCGTGAGCTGACCGCGTTCGTCACCTTCTCCTCGATCGCCGGGGTGCTCGGCTCGCCGGGTCAGGGCAACTACGCCGCCGCCAACGCCGCGTTGGACGCGCTCGCCGCCCGCCGGCACGCCGACGGCCTGCCCGCCACCACCGTGGCCTGGGGGCCGTGGGCCGGTGGCGGCATGGCCGAACACGTGCTCACTGGCGAGGACGGCCTGCCGCTCGGCCGCCGCGGCCTGCTCGCGCTGCCACCGGGCCTGGCCCTGGCCACGCTGGGCCGGGCGCTGGGGCGGGCCGAGCCCGCGCTGACCGTGGCCGATATCGACTGGGCACGGATCGCGCCGCTGTTCAACCTGATGCGGCCCAGCCCGCTGATCGAGTCCCTGCCCGAGGTGCGCCGGCTCGCCCCCGCCACGGGTGCGGCCGAGGACCTGGTCCGCGACCTCGCCGGACTCGATCCGGTCACCCGGCGGCAGCGACTGGTGGACCTGGTGCGGCGCAACACCGCCGCGGTGCTCGGCCTGCGCGATGAACAGGCCGTGCCACCCGGCCGGGCTTTCCAGGAACTGGGTTTCGACTCGATGACCGCGGTCGAACTGCGCAACAGCCTCGACAGCGCCACCGGCCTGCGGCTGCCCGCGACGTTGGTGTTCGACCACCCCAACCCGGGGGCACTGGCCGAGCAGCTGGCCGCGGAACTGTTCGGCGAGGGCGGTCAAGGGCCGTCCGTCCAGGCCGAACTCGACCGGCTCGCGGCGTCCCTGGCCGCGACGAGTGTGGACGAGACGGCGCATCGCGCCATCGGCGCCCGGCTGCGGGAGCTGCTCGGGCAGTGGAACGCCAAGGGAGACAACGTGCTGGCCACCGAGCAGCTCGACTCGGCCTCGGACGAGCAGATGTTCGAGTTCATCGGCAAGGAGTTCGGGATCTCATGACCGACGACAGGTTGCGGCACTTCCTCAAGCAGGTGACCGCCGAGCTTTACGACACCAGGGCGCGGCTGCGCAAGGTGGAGGACGGCGCAAGGGAACCGGTGGCGATCGTGGGCATGGGCTGCCGCCTGCCCGGCGGCGCGGCCACCCCGGAACTGTTGTGGCAGTTGGTGGACGGTGGGGTGGACGCGGTCCGCGGCTTTCCGCGCGACCGCGGCTGGGACCTGCGGCCCGGTGCGGACTACGCCCAGGTCGGCGGTTTCCTGGCCGAGGCGGCCGAGTTCGACGCCGCCTTCTTCGGCATCAGCCCGCGTGAGGCCCTGGCCATGGACCCGCAACACCGGCTGCTGCTGGAAACCACCTGGGAGACCGTGGAACACGCCGGCATCGACCCGACCACCCTGCACGGCACCGCCACCGGCGTCTTCGCCGGGTGCAGCAACCAGGACTACCTCGCGGGCCCACGTACCCTGCCCGCCGAGGTCAGCGGCCACCTGATGACCGGCAACTCCAACGCCGTCGCCTCCGGCCGGATCGCCTACACCCTGGGCCTGTCCGGCCCCGCCGTCACCATCGACACGGCGTGCTCGTCCTCGCTGGTCGCCCTGCACCTGGCCGCCCAGGCCCTGCGTTCCGGCGAATGCGACCTGGCCCTGGCCGGTGGCGTCACCGTGCTGTCCACCGCCGCGGTCTTCACCGAACTGGCCAAGCAGGGCGGCCTGGCCGGAGACGGCCGCTGCAAGGCTTTCGCCGCCGCAGCTGACGGCGCCGGCTGGGGCGAAGGCGCCGGAATCCTGCTCCTGCAACGACTCTCGGACGCCGAACGCGACGGCCGGAAGATCCTCGCCGTGCTGCGCGGCTCCGCGGTCAACTCCGACGGCGCCTCCAACGGCCTCACCGCCCCCAACGGCCCGGCTCAGCAACGAGTCATCCGCGCCGCCCTGGCCGCAGCCAGATTGGCACCCGCCGAGGTGGACGTGGTGGAGGCGCACGGCACCGGCACCGCGCTGGGTGACCCCATCGAGGCGCAGGCATTGCTGGCGACCTATGGGCAGGACCGGGACCGTCCGCTGTGGCTGGGTTCGGTGAAGTCGAACCTGGGGCACACCCAGGCGGCGGCCGGGGTGGCCGGGGTGATGAAGATGGTGCTGGCGTTGCGGCACCAGCGGTTGCCGCGGACCCTGCACGTGGATGAGCCGACGCCGCAGGTGGATTGGTCGGCGGGCGCGGTGTCGCTGCTGACCGAGCCGGTGGCGTGGCCGGCGGGGGAGCGGCCGCGGCGGGCGGGGGTGTCCTCGTTCGGGATCGGCGGCACCAACGCACACGTGATCATCGAGGAAGCCCCGGCCCGGCGGGAGAGCGAACCCGCCCCGACTCGCGAACACGTCCGCACCATCGAGCCTGCCCCGACCGCACACCCGGTGCCCCTCCTCCTCTCCGGTCGCACTCAGGCCGCCCTGCGTGCCCAGGCCGGAAAACTCCGCGACTTCCTCACCACTCGCCCGCACATCCCCGACCTGGCCCACTCCCTCGCCACCACCCGAACCGCCTTCCCCCAGCGCGCCGTCCTGCTCACCGAACCCACCGCCCTCGACGACGGCCTCCGCGCCCTGCACGAAGACGCCCCGTTCCCCGGCCTCCTTCACGGCACCGCGAACCTCCCCGCCCGCCCGGTCTTCGTCTTCCCCGGCCAGGGCGCCCAATGGCCCGGCATGGCCACCGACCTGATCGCCCACTACCCGGTCTTCGCCAACCGCTTCACCGCCTGTGCCCAGGCCCTTGCCCCCTACCTCGACCGCCCCTTGGCCGACCTGGCTGCCGACGAACGAGCCCTGGCCAGGGTGGACGTCGTGCAACCCGTGCTGTGGGCGGTGATGGTCTCCCTGGCCGAGCTGTGGCGCTCCTTCGGCGTCGAACCGGCCGCCGTGATCGGCCACTCCCAGGGTGAGATCGCCGCCGCCTGCGTGGCCGGGATCCTCTCCCTGGATGACGCGGCCCGGCTGGTCGCCTTGCGCAGCCGGGAACTGATCCCGCTGGCTGGACACGGTGGCATGCTCTCGGTCACCCTGCCCGAGGCACCGGTGCGGGAGCTGCTGACCCGCTGGGGCGACCGGCTTTCGGTGGCCGCGGTCAACGGACCGGCTACCATCGTGGTCTCCGGCGACGACGGCGCGCTCACCGAACTGGAACGAGAACTGTCCGCCCAACGGGTCCAGCGCTGGCGGATCCCGGGTGTCGACTTCACCGCGCACTCCACCCAGATCGAGCAGATCGCCGGAGGCGTCCGCGCCTGCGCCCAGGACATCCGGCCGGGCAAGGCGAGCGTGCCATTCTACTCCACTGTGGACGGTCGCTGGATGGACGGCGCCGAGCTTGACGGCGAGTACTGGTACCGCAACCTCCGCCGGACCGTCCGCTTCGCCGAAGCCTGCACCGCGTTGCTGGCGCAGGGGCATCGGGTGTTCATCGAGGTGAGCGCGCACCCGGTGCTCACCCCGGGACTGACCGAGACCGCGCACGAGTCCGAGCGGGAGGCGGTGGTGGTCGGCACCCTGCGCCGCGAGGACGGCGGGGTGCGCCGGGTGCTGGGCGCACTCGCCGAGGCACACGTGCACGGCGTGCCGGTGGACTGGGCCCAGGTGGTCACCGGCGCGCGGATCACGCTGCCCACCTATGCCTTCCAGCACGAGCGCTTCTGGCTCAGCTCCGGCGCACCCGAAGCCACCGGCGACGAGCTGAGCTACCGGATCGACTGGGTCCCGTTCACCCCGGCGCCCACCCCGCCCACCGGGACCTGGCTGCTGCTCACCGCCGACGCCCAGGACGCCACTGGCGCCGCCCTCGCCACGGCCCTGGCCGGACGGGCCGAGGTGCTCGAACTGCCCGCGACCACCGCCGACCGCGCCGACTTCGCGGACCGGCTGCGCGCCGCCTCCACCGAGTTCACCGGTGTGCTCTCGCTGCTCGGACTCGCCAACGGCGAGCACCCCAGCGGACTGTCCGCGGCCCTGGCCGCCACCCTCACCGTGGTGCAGGCGCTCGGCGACGCCGGGATCGAGGCTCCGCTGTGGTGCCTGACCCGCGCCGCCACCGGCATCGAGGAACCCGCCGATCCGGCGCAGGCCCAGCTGTGCGGCCTGGGCCGGGTGGCCGCGGTGGAACACCCTCGCCGCTGGGGCGGCCTGCTCGACCTGCCCGCCGGGGAGTTCGACCCCGCCCTCGTGACAGCGGCCTTGGTTGGCGCGGGGGAGGAGGACCAGCTCGCCTTGCGCGGCAACGGGTTGCTGGCCCGCCGCCTGGTCCGCGCGCCGCGGACCAGGTCCGGGCGGCAGTGGAAGCCGGAGGGCACGGTGCTGGCCACGGTCAGCGTGCCGGTGCTCGCCGGACACCTGGCCCGCTGGCTGGCCGCCGCGGGCGCGAGTCACGTGGTGCTCGCCGGAGCCGAACCCCCGGACGTCGAGCAGTTGCGCGCCGAGCTGGCCGAGGTCCGGCTCACCGTCACCGAACCGGACACCATTGCCGTACTGGGCAAGCAACTCGCCGCCGACGGTGAACCGGTGCGCACGGTGATCCACGCCAGCGGCACCCGCCCGGCCACCCCGGACGAACTCGCGCCGCTGGCAGACCTGACACCCACTGATCTCGCCCGCGCCCTGGCGCCCACTGTGGACGGTCTCGCCGCGGTCACCGAACTGGCCGGGGACAGCGTGGAACTCGTGCTGTTCTCCTCGATCGCGGGCATCTGGGGCAGTGGCGAGCACACCGCGCTCTCCGCCGCCAACGCCCACCTGGACGCCACCGCCCAGCGCCGCCGCGCCGCTGGAGCGCCCGGCGCCGCGGTCGCCTGGGGCCTGTGGGACTTCGGCTACCAGGTCGACGCCCCGGACTTCGGCCTGCGCCTGCTCGACCCGGCCGCCGCGCTCACCGCGTTGCGCGGGCTGCTCGACCGGGACGAACCCACCGGGGTGCTGGCCGATGTCGAGTGGACCCGGTTCGCGCCGCTGTTCACCGTGGCCCGGCCCAGTCCGCTGTTCACCGGCATCCCGGAGGCCGTCGAGCACAACGCCGAAACCGGCGGCGAACCCGAACTGCTGGGCAGGCTCACCGCGCTGGACCCGGCCGCCCGCCGGACCGCCCTGCTCGACCTGGTGCGCGGGCACACCGCGGCCGTGCTCGGCCACGGCGACCCTGGCGCGATCGAGGCCGACCGGGCCTTCCAGGAACTGGGCTTCGACTCGATGATCGCGGTCGAACTGCGCAACAACCTCACCAGGGCAACGGGATTGCGGCTGCCCACCACGGTGATCTTCGACTACCCGGCCCCCGGCGTGCTCGCCGAACACCTGCACGACGGGCTGTTCGGCGGCGACCACCGGCCAGTCGTGCTGGCCGACCTGGACCGGTTGGAGAACGCGCTGGCCACCGGCACCGACGGACTCGACCCCAGCGCCGACGCCGAGGTCACCCGGCGGCTCAAGGACCTCCTGACCCGCTGGGACGCCCGGCTGCGCGCGGACGGGCCGAACCAGGCCGATATCGGATCCGCCTCCGATGAAGAGCTGTTCGAGCTGATCGACAGCGACTTCGGCAGGCACTGACCAGCACACGACTTTCGCTCTGGGGGCGGTTGTAGATGTCGAACGAAGAGAAGCTCCGCGACTACCTCAAGCGGGTCACCACCGACCTGCGGGACACCAGCGCGCGGCTGCGCGAGCTGACCGACAAGGCCAGCGAGCCGATCGCGATCGTCGGCATGGCCTGCCGCTACCCGGGCGGGGTCAGCTCGCCGGAGGACCTGTGGCGGCTGGTCGCCGAGGGCCGGGACGCCATCGCCGGCTTCCCGGCCGACCGCGGCTGGGACACCGAGGGGCTCTACCATCCGGACCCGGACCACTCCGGCACCAGCTACGTGCGCGAGGGCGGGTTCCTCTCCGGGGTGGCCGACTTCGACCCGGCCTTCTTCGGCATCTCCCCGCGCGAGGCTCTGGCGATGGACCCGCAGCAACGCCTGCTGCTGGAAACCACCTGGGAGACCTTCGAGCGGGCCGGCATCGACCCGGCGTCCCTGCGCGGCAGCGCCACCGGCGCGTTCATCGGGTGCAGCACCCAGGACTACATCCACGGCATGAAGCACATCCCGCCGGAGGTCGAGGGCCACCTGATGACCGGCAACGCGGCCGCCGTGGTCTCCGGCCGCCTCGCCTACACCTTCGGGCTGGAAGGCCCGGCGGTCACCGTGGACACCACCTGCTCCTCCTCACTCGTCGCACTGCACCTGGCCGTGCAGGCGCTGCGCACCGGGGAATGCGACCTCGCGCTGGCCGGCGGCGTCATGGTCATGTCCACTGCCTCGGTGTTCGTGGCCTTCTCCCGGCAGCGCGGCCTCGCCCCCGACGCGCGCTGCAAGACCTTCGCGGGCAGCGCCGACGGCACCAGTCTGTCCGAGGGCATCGGTGTGTTGCTGGTGGAACGGCTCTCCGACGCGGTCCGCAACGGCCACCCGGTGCTGGCCGTGGTGCGCGGCAGCGCGGTCAACCAGGACGGCGCCAGCAACGGCCTCACCGCACCCAACGGGCCGTCGCAGCAGCGGGTGATACGGGCCGCGCTGGCCAACGCCGGGTTGGCCGCGGCCGAGGTGGACGCGGTGGAGGCACACGGCACCGGCACCCCGCTGGGCGATCCGATCGAGGCCCAGGCGCTGATCGCCGCCTACGGGCAGGGCCGGATGGACCCGGTGCGCCTGGGTTCGATCAAGTCCAACCTGGGCCACACCCAGGCCGCCGCGGGCGTCGCCGGTGTGATCAAGATGGTGATGGCGTTGCGGCACAACCGGTTGCCGCGCACCCTGCACGTGGACGAGCCCACCCCGCACGTAGACTGGACCGCCGGTGCGGTGGAGCTGCTGACCGAGCCGATGGACTGGCCGGACACCGGTCGCCCGCACCGGGCCGGGGTGTCCTCCTTCGGGATCAGCGGCACCAACGCGCACGTGATCATCGAGCAGGCCCCCGCCGCGGCCGAGCCGGAGCGGACCGAGCTGCCCGTGGTGCCCTGGGTGCTTTCCGCCCGCACCGGCGAGGCGTTGCGCGCCCAGGCACACCGGCTGGCCGCGCACCTGGACTCCGGCACCGGGTTCGGCCCTGCCGAGATCGGCCGCGCCCTGGCCACCGGCCGCGCCGGGTTCGAGCACCGCGCGGTGCTGACCGGCCGCACCAGGGAGGAACTGCTCGCCGCGGTGCGGGCGCTCGCCGCCAACACGCAGGCCCCCGGCCTGGTGCAGGGCACGGTGACCCGCGGCCGCACCGCCTTCGCCTTCACCGGGCAGGGCGCGCAGCGACTCGGCATGGGCCGGGAACTGCACGAGACCTTCCCGGTCTTCGCCGCCGCCTTCGCGCAGGTGTGCGCCGAACTCGACTTCGACCTCGTCCTGGAGATCTGGGGCGACGAGGAACGGCTCAACCGCACCGAATTCGCCCAGCCCGCGCTGTTCGCCATCGAGGTCGCCCTGTACCGGCTCCTGGAGAGCTGGGGGCTGCGGCCGGACGCGGTGGTCGGCCATTCGGTCGGCGAGATCGCGGCCGCGCACGTGGCCGGAGTGTTCTCCCTGGCCGACGCCTGCCGACTGGTCACCGCCCGCGGCCGGTTGATGCAGGCGCTGCCCGAGGGCGGCGTGATGGTGTCCGTGCGCGCGCCACTGCCCGAGATCGAGCCGCTGCTCACCGACCTGGTGAGCGTGGCCGCGGTGAACGGCCCGGAGTCCATGGTGATCTCCGGCGCCGGGACCGAGGTCCAGGCGATTGTCGAGACCCTGACCGAGCGCGGGGTGAAGACCAAGCGGCTGCGGGTCTCGCACGCCTTCCACTCACCGCTGATGGACCCGATGCTCGCGGAGTTCCGGACCGTGCTCGAAGGATTGTCCTTCGCCAGCCCGGAAATCCCGTTTGTGTCCACTGTGGAGGGTGATCCGGCCACGCCGGAGTACTGGGTGCGGCAGGTGCGGGAGACCGTGCGCTTCGCCGACGCGGTGACCACCCTGGCCGGACAGGGTGTCAGCCGGTTCTTGGAGGTCGGGCCGGACGCGGTGCTGGCCGGGATGATCCAGGACTGCCTGCCCGACGCCGTGGTCGCGCCACTGGTGCGGGCCAACCGGTCCGAACCGGTCACGCTGACCGCCGCCCTCGGCACGCTCGCCGTGGCCGGGCACGCCCCGGACTGGCGGCTGTACTTCCCGCCCGCGCGGCCGGTGCTGCTGCCGACTTACCCGTTCCAGCGGGAGCGGTTCTGGGTGGACGGGGCCGAAGCGGTGGCCGAGGCCGTGGCCGGGCTGGAACTGGAATCGGACTTCTGGGACGCGGTGGAACGCGCCGACATGTCCGCGCTCTCCGCCGTGCTCGGCGCGGACGGAGCCGGGCAGGAATCCCTGGACGCGGTGCTGCCGATGCTGTCCGCCTGGCGGCGCAGGCGGCGCGATGAGTCCCAGGTGGACCGCTGGCGCTACCGGATCGACTGGCGTCCCGTGCCGGTCGGCGACGGCCTGCTCACCGGGAACTGGCTGCTGGTCACCGCGGGCGAGACCCACGGCCTGGACACCACGCTGACCGCGGCCGGTGCCACCGTGCACCGCCTCGATGTGTCCGGTGTCGACGATCGGGTCACCCTGACCGCGCGGCTGGCCGACCACCCGGACCTGACCGGAGTGCTCTCCACACTCGCCCTGGACCACACCCCGCGGACCACCCTGGACACCCTCGCACTGATCCAGGCCCTCGGCGACGCCGAGGTGGACGCCCCGCTCTGGCTGCTCACCCGCAACGCGAAGGAAACCCCGGCGCAGGCCCAGCTCTGGGGCCTCGGCCGGGTGCTCGGACTGGAACACCCGCAGCGCTGGGGCGGTCTGGTCGACCTGCCCGAACAGCTCGATCAGGTCACCCGGGACCGGCTGTGCGCGGTGCTCGCCGCACCAGGTTACGAGGATCAGCTGCGCCTGCGTGCCGAGGGTGCGTACGTGCGCCGGCTGACCCCCGCCCCCACCGGTGGCGCACCGGCCGCGCGCACCTGGCGGCCACGCGGCACCGTGCTGGTCACCGGCGGCACCGGCGGCCTCGGCGCGGAACTGACCCGTTGGCTGGCCGCCAACGGGGCCGCGCACATCGTGCTCGCCAGCCGCAGTGGCCCGAACGCACCCGGCGCCGCCGAACTGGTCGCCGAGATGCAGGCACTCGGCGCGCGGGCCACCGTCGCGGCCTGCGATGTCACCGACCGGGCCGCACTCGCCGCCCTGGTCGAGGATCTGGCCGCGGCCGGTGACCCGGTCCGCGCGGTCCTGCACGCCGCCGGTGTGGTCGCCACCGGCACCCTCGCCGAGAGCACGCCCGCCGAGTTCGCTGAGATCATCGCGGCCAAGGTCACCGGCACGACGAACCTGGACGCCGTGCTCGGCGACACGGAGCTGGACGCGTTCGTGCTGTTCTCTTCCACCGCCGGCGTCTGGGGTGGCGGCGGGCACGCCGCCTACGCCGCCGCCAACGCGCACCTGGACGCCTTCGCCGCCCAGCGCCGCGCCCGCGGCCTCACCGCGACCGCGATCGCCTGGGGCGCCTGGGCGGAGAGCGGCAAGGCCGCCGACACCGAGGTGACCGGCTACCTGGCCCGGCGTGGCGTGCGGGGCATGCCGCCCGAACTGGCCCTGCGCGCCCTGCAACAGGCCCTGGACCACGACGACACCTTCGTGCTGGTCGCCGACCTGGACTGGCCGCGCTTCGCCGCCGGGTTCACCTCCGCCCGCCCGCGCCCGCTGCTGGACGCCCTGCCCGGACTGGCCGCGGCCGAACCGGCCGCCCCGGTCACCGGCTCCGCCTTCGCCCGGGAACTGGCCGAGCTGGAGGAAACCGCGCAGCGGCAACGGGTACTTGCCCTGGTCCGCGAACACACCGCGGCGGTGCTCGGGTACGCCGAGGCCGCCCGGATCGAACCCGGCCGCAACTTCGCCGACCTCGGCTTCGACTCACTGGCCGCGGTGGACCTGCGCAACCGGCTGCGCGCCGCCACCGGTCACGAGGTGCCCACCACGGTCGTCTACGACCACCCCACCGCCGAGGAACTGGCCCGGCACCTGCACGAGCAACTGCTCGGTCACGGCGCCGACCTGCTCCCGGCTCCACTGTCCACTGGGGACGATGATCCGATCGTCATCGTCGGCATGGCCTGCCGCTACCCGGGCAACGTGCACTCCCCGGCCGAACTCTGGGAGCTGCTGCGCACCGGCAGGCACGCCACCGGAGGGCTGCCGACCGACCGCGGCTGGGACACCCCGGGCCTCTACGACGCCGACCCCGGCGAGGGCGCCACCCGCATCACCGACGGCGCCTTCCTCTACGATGCGGCCGATTTCGACGCCGCCTTCTTCGGCATCTCCCCGCGCGAGGCCCTGGCGATGGACCCGCAGCAGCGGCTGCTGCTGGAAACCTCCTGGGAGGCACTGGAGGACGCCGGGATCGACCCGGCCGCGATCCGGGGCAGCCAGGCCGGGGTGTTCGTCGGCACCAACGGCCAGGACTACACCTCGCTGTTCATGGCCGCGGGCTCCGGCGGCCTGGAGGGATACCTCAGCACCGGCAACGCGGCCAGCATCCTCTCCGGCCGGATCGCCTACACCCTGGGCCTGTCCGGGCCCGCGGTCACCGTGGACACCGCCTGCTCCTCCTCGCTGGTCGCCCTGCACCTGGCCGCGGACGCGCTGCGCCGCGGTGAATGCGCGCTGGCGCTGGCCGGTGGCGTCGCGGTGATGTCCACCCCGGTGGCCTTCACCGAGTTCAGCAAACAGGGCGCACTGGCCCCCGACGGCCGGTGCAAGGCCTTCGCCGCCGCGGCCAACGGCACCGGCTGGGGCGAGGGCGTCGGCCTGCTGCTCCTGGAACGGCTCTCCGACGCCCGGCGCAACGGGCGCCAGGTGCTGGCCATCGTCAAGGGCAGCGCGGTCAACCAGGACGGCGCCTCCAACGGCCTCACCGCACCCAGCGGCACCGCCCAGCAACGGGTGATCCGCCAGGCGCTGGCCAGCGCCGGCCTGCGACCGTCCGAAGTGGACGCGGTCGAGGCGCACGGCACCGGCACCGCACTCGGCGACCCGATCGAGGCGACCGCCCTGCTGGCCACCTACGGCCAGGACCGCGACCGGCCGCTGTGGCTCGGCTCGGTCAAGTCCAACCTTGGCCACACCCAGGCCGCCGCCGGGGTCGCCGGCGTGATCAAGATGATCATGGCGATGCGGCACGGCACCCTGCCGCGCACCCTGCACGTGGACGAGCCCACCCCGCACGTGGACTGGACGGCCGGTGCGGTGGAACTGCTCACCGCGGACCAGGACTGGCCGCGCAACGGGCATCCGCGCCGGGCTGGGATCTCCTCCTTCGGCGTCAGCGGCACCAACGCGCACGTGGTCATCGAACAGCCCGAGAACGCGCCCACCGAGCCCGCGTCCACGCCGGAGCCCACGCTGTCCTCCTGGCCGCTGTCCGGCCGCAGCCGCAACGCCCTGTCCGCCCAGGCCAACCGCCTCACCGCCTGGCTCACCGAGCACCCCGAGGCCACCCCGGCCGACGTCGCGCACTCCCTGGTCACCACCCGCACCACGCACGAGCACCGTGCGGTGATCACCGGTGCGGACCGGGCCGAACTGCTCGCCGGGCTCACCGCGCTCGGCCGCGGTGAGACCGCGCCCAACCTGGCCACCGGCGCCGCCACCCCGCACGCCGGACCGGTCTTCGTCTTCCCCGGCCAGGGCGCCCAGTGGGCGGGCATGGCCCTGGACCTGCTCGACACCGAACCGGCCTTCGCCGAACGCCTGACCGAGGCCGCCACCACGCTGTCCGAGCACCTGGACTTCGCCGTGCTCGACGTGCTGCGCGGACACCCCGATGCCCCGCCGCTGGAGCGGGTGGACGTGGTGCAGCCGGTGCTGTTCGCGATCATGGTCGCACTGGCCGAACTGTGGCGGACCAGGGGAGTGGTGCCCAGCGCGGTGATCGGTCACTCGCAGGGTGAGATCGCCGCCGCCTGCGTCGCGGGCGCGCTGTCCCTGTCCGATGCCGCCCGGGTGGTCGCGTTGCGCAGCCGCGAGCTGCGGGCGCTGGCCGGGCAGGGCGGCATGCTCTCGGTGATGCTGCCCGAGCAGCAGGTTCGCGAACTGCTGGACCGCTGGGACGGTCAGCTCGCGGTGGCCGCGGTCAACGGTCCGGCCACCGTGGTGGTCTCCGGCGCGAACGAGGCGCTGCTGGAGCTGGAGACCGAGCTCTCTCGGCTGGGCGCGCCGCGCTGGCGCATCCCCGGAGTGGACTTCATCGCCCACTCCGGCCACGTCGAACCTCTCGCCGAGGCGATCCGGGCCGCCGTGCGCCCGGTCCGGCCGCGGGCCGCGAGCATCCCGTTCTACTCCACTGTGGACGGTCGCTTCGTGGACGGCGCCGAGCTGGACGGCGAGTACTGGTTCCGCAACCTGCGGCACACCGTGCGCTTCGCCGAATCCGTGCGCGGTGTGCTGGACGCGGGCCACCGGGTCTTCGTCGAGGTGAGCGCGCACCCGGTGCTCACCCCCGGCATCGAGGAAACCGCGCACGAGCACGGCGCCGAGGTGGTGGTGGTCGGTTCGCTGCGCCGCGAGGAGAGCGGACCGCGCCGAATGGCGTTGTCCCTGGCGGAGGTGCACGTCAACGGGGTCGCCGTCGACTGGCGCACCAGCGGTGCCCGGCTGACCCTGCCCACCTACGCCTTCCAGCGCAGCCGGTACTGGGTGGACATGAGCGGAGCCGCGATCCACGCCGCCCGGCGGCCAACACTGTCCACTGTGGACTCGATGCGGTACCGGGTCGGCTGGACCCGGCTGCCCGACCCGGTCCCGGTCCCGCTGACCGGCCGCTGGCTGCTGCTCACCACCGGCTCGGCCCCCCGCTACGCCGCCGCGTTGCGGGCCCGTGGCGCGGAGGTCGTCGAGCACATAGTGGACCCGGTCAACCCGGACTTCACCGCTGTTCTGACCGAAAACCCGGACTGCGCTGGCATCCTGTCCCTGCTGGCCACCGCCGAACAGCCGCACCCGGAGCACCCCGCGGCCCCGGCCGGACTGACCGCCACCCTGGCCCTGCTCCAGGCCATGGCCACCCAGCAGAGTGCTGCCAGGCTGTGGTGCGCCACCCACGGCGCGGTCGCGGTGGCCGCACCCGCCGAGGCGCACAGCCCGGACCAGGCCATGATCTGGGGCCTCGGCCGCACCGCAGCCCTGGAGCACCCGGCGAGTTGGGGTGGTCTCATCGACCTGCCCGCCGAGGCGGACGAGCGCACCCTGGACCGGCTGTGCACCGTGCTCGCCGGTCAGACCGAGGACCAGATCGCGTTGCGGCCCAGTGGTTTGCACGGCCGCCGGATGCGCCGCGCACCACTGGGCGCGGCCGCCCCGGTCCGGCACTGGCGGCCGCGCGGCACCGTGCAGGCAGATGTGTACTCCGGCGGAGGGTCGCGCGCCGCTGCTCGGCGTGACGTGGGCGGCCGACAACGGCTGTTATGGCCGTG
>NZ_JBSFUA010000022.1:0-128941 GCF_053591555.1 Crossiella sp. NPDC003009
GCAGGGCAGCCCACTGCTCATCGGTCAGCTCATGACGACGCACCACGAACGTGATCAAAGCAGATCACACCAGCCGCTTTGAAAACGCCCCCTAGCGCCTGCCGTTGGCCCCGTGCACCGCGGTGGTCTCGTCCCGCAGCGCGATCAGCTGCGCGACCAGCTGCCTGCTGCCACCGGGCAGCACGGTCACCCACACCACGCCGCCGTTCTCCACCCGGCGCAGCACCAGGTACCGGCCGCGCCCAGGAACGTCGTGGAAGGCCACCACCCGGCTGCCCCGCCTGGTCGCGCCGAACCGGTCCCGCACCGTGCAGCCGAACTGGCCCCACCAGCCCGAACCGGCGCAGCGCCTGGCCAGCTCGCGGGCCGCCTGTGGCGTCTCACCGCGCGCGGTCAGCACCTCGGCGAAGGCCACCGGGTCCGCGCCGGCGGCACGGGCGGCGGCGTCCAGAGAGTCACCGCGCACGCTCAGCGCCTCGCCGGGACCGCTGGGGGTGCCGCCGGCCAGCGTGGCCAGGTCGGTGGGCAGCAGGTAGTCGGGCAGGCGGGTCAGGTGCACGGTGTCGCCGATGCGCACCGCCAGCGTGCCGCTCTCACCGCGGGCGGCGCCGAAGGCGCGCAGCAGCTCGCCGGTCCACAGCCGGGCGTCCAGGGACCAGGTGTACTCGGCGAGGCCGAGGCAGGCGTCGGTGAGCCAGGAGGTCGGCCCGACCCGGTCGGCCAGGCCGCGCTGTCGCAGCGACTCCATGGCCAGCGCGGTCAGCATCCGGCGCTCGGAGTCGGTGGCGCCGAAGCTCGGCAGCTCCAGCGCCAGTGGCGGCTCGCCGAGCGAGAGCCGCGCCCACACCACCTCGAACTCGGTCGCGGTCAGCACCATCGTGGTCATCGCGTGCGGTTCGCCGCCCATCGCCAAGCCCCCTTGCGCCGAGAGACCTCGGTCAAGGGGGCAAACTAACCCGGGCTGGTGACTACGTGTGTAAACAATGTCACATTCGGTGCGGTCAGTTTTGGGTGCGGCCGGCCGGTGGGTCGCCGCCGTCTCCACCGGCCGGCCGCGGGTCTGGCTAACTGGCGGCGAAGGTGAACCAGTTGACGTTGACGAAGTCGGCGGGCTGCCCGCTGGCGAAGGTCAGGTAGACGTCGTGCACCCCGGTGGTGTGGCTGAGGTTGGCCGGCACGGTCCGCCAGCTCTGCCAGCCGCCGGTGTTGCCCACCGAGAAGGACCCGATCACCGGACCGGTCCGGCTGTCCAGCCGCACCTCGACCAGCCCGCTGACGCCACTACCCGCGCCGGAAGCGACCCTGGCCTGGACCTGCCGCGCGCCACCGGAACCGAAGTCCACTCCCCGGTACTGCACCCAGTCGCCGTTGCCGGCCCCGCCGATGTTCGAGCCGCCACCACTGTCCGAAGTGGACTCGGTGCGCACCCCGGACTGCGCGGCGAACCGCTCGGCCTCCCACCGGCTGTACGCGCTGCCACCCGCGGGCGGCGGCGCGCTGGTCGTGGTCGGGTTGCCGCCGCCACCGCCGCGCTGGAAGACCGCGACGTAGTCGATGAGCATCGGCCGCCCCGGCACGGTGCCGGCCACCGGGGTGGTGCCGCCGTGCACGCCGTTGGGGAAGGCGCCGCCGATGGCCACGTTGAGGATGATGAAGTAGCCGTGGTTGGTCATGTTGTTCCAGGTGCCGGCGTCGAACTGGTCCTGGCGCACGCTGTGGAACTGCTGGCCGTCGACGTACCAGCGGAGTTGGTTGGGCGAGACCGAGCGGTCCCACTCGAACCGGTAGGTGTGGAAGGCCGACTGGCAGCTCGCGCCGGGGCAGGGCCGGCTGGCGCCGAGGCCGTTGGTCTCGTTGCACGGGCCGCCGGGGTTGACCCCGCAGTGCAGCACGCCCCAGACCGAGTTGAGCCCGTTGACGTTCTCCATGATGTCGAACTCGCCGATACCGGGCCAGTTCCAGTAGTTCCCGCGGTACGGCGTGCCCAGCGCCCAGAACGCGGGCCAGTACCCGAGCGCCGCGGTGCCGGTGACGTTGGGCATCTGGATCCGGCCCTCGATGGCCAGCACCCCGCCCGCGGGCGCCTGGAAGTCGCCGCGGTGCGTCTCGATCCGGGCCGAGGTCCAGTTCCCGGCGCCGTCCCGCAGCGGGGTGATCCGCAGGTTGCCGCCGCCGTCGAGGCTGACGTTGTTCGGGCTGTTGGTGTGGTAGGCGATCTCCCCGGTGCCCCAGTTGGCGGGCCCGCCGGGATAGCTGTGGCCGATGTCGAAGATCCAGTTGTTGCCCGAGGGCAGCGAGCCGGAGGGCCCGTTGAAGTCATCGGCCCAGACCTGGGACCAGCCAGGCGGTGGTGGCGGGACGGCGGCGCCCGCCGGAGCGAACAGCGACAGCGGGACGACCATGGCCGCGGCGGCCACGGCGGCGCCGATCGCCCAGCGACGGGAACGAGATCGGCGAGTGGGGGGACTGGCGGTGGACATGCGAGCGCCTCCTCGGTCCGTGGCGGCGGCACAGCAGGGGGAAGGGGTGCGGGCCACGGCCGGTGCGTCTCCGGCCGCGTTGCCGTGGGTTGATGAGAGCGCTCTCAAGGGTTGTTGTCAACGATTGGGCGGGATTTGGGGGGAGAAACAACAAATGTGGGAGGGGCTGGGCGGGCGGGCAGCGACGCAGGGCTGCGCGCGATCGGCTGGGCGGGCGGCGCGGGTGGCAGCGGGGGGCTGCGCGGGGCGGGCTGGGGCCGGGCAGGCGGGTTGCGCGGGTGGCGACGGGGGGCTGCGCGGGGCGGGCAGGGGCCGGGCAGGCGGATTGCGCGGGGGCGACGCAGGGCTGCGGGCGGTGGGCTTGGGCGGGCGGTGGTGGTGGTGGGCTCCGTGCGGTGGGCTGGGGCCGGGCAGGCGGATTGCGCGGGGGCGACGCAGAGCTGCGCGCGGTGGACCGGGTCGGGCAGGCGGAGTGGGTGGGCGGCGGCAGCGGGCTGCGGAGGGCCGCTCGCGGCGGGCAAGGCGGGGCTGGGTTGTGGCGGGGCTGGCGGGCGGCAGCGGTGGTCTGTGCCGGGCAGCGCGGGCGCGGGGGCCGGAGGCAGAGTTGAGGCCGGTCCGATCGGCGGGCAGCGGCGGTAGGGCTGGTCGCGGCGGGCAAGCCGGGCGGGTTGCGGTGAGCTGGGCTGTGGCGGGCTGGGTTGTGGTGGGGCTGGGCCGGGCAGCGGCGGGGTAGGGCCGCTGCCCGGGGCTCGTTACGGGTGGGACCAGCGCAGGGTTTGTTCCGGGTAGTCGGGGGAGGGGGCGTTGAGCAGGGGGCTGGGGATGCCGTGCAGGTGCTGGTGGAAGAAGGCTCGGGTGTAGGTGCGGTTGATCTGGGTCGCCCTGGGGCCGGGCAGGTCGCCGAACAGGGCGGTGAAGACGGCTGGGCGGTCGTGCAGCAGGGCGCGGGCGCCGGAGATGTCCGGGAACAGGGACAGGTCGGTGGCGGTGTAGTGGGAGGCGCCGGTCAGGGCGAAGTGGCGGCCCCAGGCTCGGTGGTTGGCCTTCCAGGCGGTGAAGGTGGGGTAGTCGGGGGCCGCTGTGCTCAGCAGCAGGAAGGGGCCGGGGACGCCGTGGTTGGCGGCTCCGTCCCAGAAGCCGCCGTCCAGGTTGAGGCCCGCGCGGAAGCGGGGGTCGGCGCGCATGGTCTCGGCGGCGGTGGCGCCGCCCATGGAGTGGCCGAGGGCGCCGATCTTGGTCAGGTCCAGGCGGCCGCGGAAGCGGGGGGTGGTGATGGCCTGGTCGAGGGTGGTGCGCAGGTCGGCGACCCGGACGCGGAGCTCCTCCGCCCGTTGTTCCCCGGTGGGGATCTCGGGGCGGTTTCCCCTGACCACGCGGCCGTCCGGGAAGCGGACCGTGGCGGCGTCGTAGGTGTGGTCCACGGACAGCACCACGTAGCCGTGGCTGGCCAGGTCCTCGGCCAGTGACGTGGACAGGGCGCGCATGCCGCCGCGGCCCTGGCTGTACAGCAGCACCGGCCAGCCCGCGCCGAACACCGGGGCGTCCTGGCGCGCGTGTGGGCGCACCCGGTCCAGGAACGGGCTGACTCCGCCGCCGATGACGCCGTTGAGGTGGACGGCCACGGTGCCGCTGACGGTGTCGTCGGCGTAGCGGGCTCTTGGGGTCACCGCGATCGCGGGGTACCAGGCGCGGACCATCAGCTCACGGGCCGCCGGGGCTGGGGACCAGGGATCGGGGCGGGATGGGTCGGTCAGGTGCAGGTCGGCGACGCCCACGGCCAGGCGGCCGGTGGGAGCGGGCAGGTCCAGGTGCTGCGTGCGCGCGGGTGCGGCGGCCGCGGGCAGGGCGGTGGCGGTGCCGGCGGCCAGGGTCAGCAGCACGGCAAGTAGCCGTGTTGAACGCATGGGATCCCCTCTGGAGTGGTGGTTCACCGTCCTTTCACCCTGCCAGCGGAAATGGGGTGGTGATCGTGGGCGGGCGGGGTCTGCCCTTTGGGGCTCTCAGGATTCTCAGCTGCCGGATGGGTGGTGCGGTTCGAGGTCGGGGGCGGCCCCGCCCGGTCAGCGCCGGGTTGATGACCCCGCCTGTCTCGGTCACTGCGGCGTGCCTGCACGCCGAGCGCGGTCGGCGTGGCGGCCGACCTGGGCAGTCCGAGGACCTGGTGCCCGTGGCGGAGCAGTTCAGGGACCGCGGCGAACCGAGGTGGTCGCTGGCGCTGCGCGCAGGTCGCGGGGAAGTGGACGTGCCGCGGCGGCTGCTGCGCGGCGGGCTGGCCGAGGGCGTCGCCGCCGCGCCCGAGGGCACATCCCGTTGGCCGTGGTCGCCGCGGTGTTCACCGCCGGGCTGGGCGGACCGGGCCGCGGCGAGCAGCGGGGCTCGGCCCGGGTTGCCGCTGGCTGCCGAGCTGCGCCTGGCCGGGGCCGGTCCGCTGGTGCTGGAGGCGGCCGACGGGGCCCTGCGCCGGACCCGCAGCCTGGGCCTGCGCGGACTCAACGGCCGGACCGTGCAGTCATTGCGGCTGCGCGGACTGACCGTGCGGTCTGGTCGAGTCCGGCGTCGGCGAGCGCGGGTGGGGGGTGGGGGGTGGGAGTTCGGTGCGCTCGCCGGGCGGACGCCGCGCGGTGGTCGCCGTTGTGGCGTTAGCGGTGGGACCAGAGGAGCTTGTGTTCTGGCCAGTGTGGGGAGTTTTGGTCCAGTAACGGGGCTGGGCGGCCGGCGAGGTGGTGGTCGAACAGGGCGGTGAGGTAGGTGCGGTACAGCTGCGTGGTGCGGACGCCGTCCAGGGTGCCGAAGAGTTGGCGGTACCGGGCCGGGTGGTCTTTGAGGAGGTCGCGGAGGCCGGAGACCTCGGGGAACAGGGGGAGGTCGGTGGGGGTGTTGTGCACGCCGGCGGGCAGGGTGAAGTGGCGGCCCCAGGCTTGTTGGTTCGCGCGCCAGCCGGCGAAGCTCGGGTGGTCGCCTGGGCCGGCGCTGAACAGGGCGAACGGGCCGGGGGTGCCCTTGTCCCTGACCTCGCCCCAGAAGGCGCCGTCCAGGTTCGCGCCGACTCGGAAGCGGCGGTCGGCGCGCATGGCCTCGGCCGCGGTGTCGCCGCCGATGGAGTGGCCGAACACGCCGGTCCGGTGCGGGTCGAGGCGGTGGCGGAGCGGGGTGGCGGCGGTGGTGAGCTGGTCAAGGGTGAAGCGCAGGTCGGCGACCCGGACCTGGACCTCGGCGGACAGTTCGGGCTCGGTGGGTTCGGCCGGGCGGTTGGCGGTGGCGGTGCGGCCGTCCGGGAAGCGGACCACGACGGCGTCGTAGGTGTGGTCCACGGCCGCCACCACGTAGCCCTTGGCGGCCAGGCCCTCGGCGATCGCGGTGGTGGTGCTGCGCATCGAGCCGCGGCCGTGGCTGTGCAGCAGCAGCGGCCACCTGCCCGGCAGCACCGGCGCGTCCAGGCGGGCGGTGGGGCGCACCCGGTCCAGGAACGGCTCGCCGCGGCCGACGCCGAGCGCGGTGATCAGGTCGGCGTAGTGCCGGTCGACCGAGGGATCGCCGTAGCGGGCGCGGGCGCCCACGGGCACGGCCGGATACCAGAGCTGGAGCATCAGCTCGCGCGGTCCTGGCGCGGGCGCCCACGGGTCGGGCCGGTCGTGGTCGACCAGGTGCAGGTTGGTGGTGCCGACCGGGAACGGGCCGCCGGTGGCAGGCAGGTCCAGGGTCGGCTTGGCCGCCGCGGTGGCGGTGGACAGCACGGTGGTCAGCAGCAGGAGGAACGCGGTGAGCAGGGCGGTGAAGCGGGTTCGGAGCACCTTTCTCTCCCCAGGGGTGGCGGTGGTGTGGTGGGTTCAGACTGCCGGGTGGGCAGGGGTGCGATCGGGTGATTCCGCTGGGGGCGAACGGGCATCACTCGATGTGTGCTTGAGGGGGGGTCAGTGCCGGGTCGTCGGCGTTCCGTGGCCGATCCGTGTTTTCCGCCGCACACAATGAGACCTGTGAACCACAGCCCCCGCCCACCGGTGCCCGCGCACCTGAACTACCTCGCCAAGGCCGACGAACTGAGCGGGCTGAGCACCAGGGAGGTGTTCGCGCACATCTTCCACAGCAACATGTGGGGCAGCGATGACTCGGTCTCCGGCTGCGGCTCCGCGCTGGAGCAGACCGCCGTGCTGCGCACCGAGCTGCCGAAGCTGTTGCGCCGCTTCGGCATCCGCAGCCTGCTGGACATCCCGTGCGGCGACTTCGGCTGGCTGGCCGGCTGCGACCTCGGCCTGGAGACCTACCTGGGCGCGGACATCGTGGAGGAGCTGATCGCGGCCAACCTGGCCAAGTACTTCCGGCACGGCGGCAACCGCCGCTTCTACACCCTCGACCTCACCAGGGACCCGCTGCCGCGCACCGACGCGGTGCTCTGCCGGGACTGCCTGGTGCACCTGAGCTTCGAACAGGTCTGGGACGCGCTGGACAACCTGCGCCGCAGCGGCTCCCGCTACCTGCTCGCCACCACCTTCCTCGAACTGGAGCACAACGAGGACATCGCCACCGGCGACTGGCGCCCGCTCAACCTGCAGCGCGCCCCGTTCCGCCTGCCCGACCCGGTCGCCGTGCTGGTGGAGAACTGCACCGAGCAGGACGGCGCCTTCGCCGACAAGGCGCTGGGCATGTGGGAGATCGACCAGCTACCGGTGCGACCGTGACCCCGCCGGCTTCATGAAGTCCGCGGCGGGCAGCCCGAAGATCTCCTCGCGGGCGATCGCGTAGGCCGCGTGCAGCGCGCCCGCCCGCACCGCGTTGCCGGTCACCGAGGCCAGCTCCACCGGCGTCTTCGGGATCACCAGCTGGTGCAGTTCGGTCTGCACCAGCTCGCACAGCAGCTGCCCGCCGGTCTCCGCGGTCTCCCCGGAGAGCAGCACCAGCTCCGGATCGAGCACCGAGACCAGGTTGGCCACCCCGGTGGCGATCCGGCGGGCCAGGTCGGTCAGGAACGGCAGGCCCAGCTCGGGGTCGGCCACCGCGGCGCGCACCGCCTCGATCCCGGAGCCCGCCACCACCCCGTGCGCCGCGGCCAGGCCGGTGATCGAGTCCGAGCTGACCAGGTCGCCGAAGCGGATCCCCTCCCGGCCGACCTCGCTGCCGGCCTGGGCCCGGTCCGGCACCCGCATCCAGTCGATCTCGCCCGCGCCGCCGGTGGCCCCGCGCAGCAGCACCCGGTTGACCACCACCGCGCTGCCCACCGCGTCCGCGGGCCAGACCAGCACCATGTCCCGCACGTCGACGGCCTTGCCGGAGACCATCTCCTCCAGCGCGACCAGGTTGACGTCGTTCTCCACCGTGACCGTGGCGTTGAGCAGCTCGCTGAGCCGGCCAGGCAGGTCGAAGCCCTCCCAGCCGGGCAGGTGCGGGGCGAACCCGAGCTGCCCGGTGGCCCGGTCCACCGCGCCGGGGCTGCCCACCACCACGTGCCGCAGCCCGTCCTCGGGCAGCCCGGCCAGCCGCACCGCCGCGCCCAGCGCCGTGGTGAAGGCGGCCAGCACCGCCTCGGTCGGCCCGGCAGGCATCACCGCGCGGTGCTCGGCGAGCAGCCGGCCGGCGATGTCCGCGACCGCGATGTCCACCGACGCCGCGGTCAGGTCCACCGCGGCCACGTGGCACAGCGCCCCGTTGACCGCCCACAGCTGCGCCCTCGGTCCGCGCGCACCGCCGCGCAGCCCCTCCCGGCGCACCACGTCGTCCTCCTCCAGCCGCGCCAGCAGCTGCGCGGTGGCCGGTTTGGACAGGCCGATCGCGGTCTCCAGCTCGGAACGGGTCATCGCCCCGTTGGCCAGGAGGATCTCGATGGCCGCCCGATCGTTGATCTCCCGCAGCAGACGCGGACTTCCGGCTCGCACCACCACTCCCCCTTCACACGTGCGTCACTGGACGTGTCACCGGATACGGCCATCCAGGTGTCACCCGAGCGCGGGTGCCCGCCGAATCGTAGGACCTTCTCCGTGTCCGGTCCGGCATATCGGCGCGCGCCGTCCTGCGACGGGCTGCTACTGGGAGGCTGGCCACCCTCAGTAGTGTGTTCGCCACCCACCGACATCCCCGAGGTGTGCCGTGACCGGAGCGCAGCGCGACTGGGCAGGGCCCAGGTCCGCCCGGGTCTACGACTACCTGCTCGGCGGCGGCCACAACTTCGCCGTGGACCGCGAGTTCGCCGACCGGATGGTGGCCGAGATGCCGTGGGTGGCGCACTCGGCGGTGGTCAACCGGGCGTTCGTGCGCCGGGTGGTGCACTTCATGCTCTCCGCGGGGGTGCGCCAGTTCCTGGACCTGGGCTGCGGCATCCCCGGCGTGGACCCGGTGCACCTGGTCGCCAGGCAGGCCGCGCCGGAGACCAGGGTGGTCTACGTCGACCACGACGAGCTGGCGGTGGCGCACGCCGAACTGCTGCTCGACGGGGACGAGCAGGCCACCGTGCTGCGCGCGGACGCGGCCGACCCGCGCGCGGTGCTGACCGCGCCCGAGGTCCGCCGGATGCTCGACTTCACGGCCCCGATCGGCCTGCTCGCGATAGCCCTGCTGCACTACGTGCCCAACGAGCGAGATCCCGAGGGGATGCTCACCGGTTACGCGAACCGGCTGGCCGAGGGCAGTTTTCTGGCACTGAGCCACGCCACCTTCGACGTATCACCCGAACCGGTGAAGCAGGCGCAGGGCTGGATGGTCGACAGTGACCCGGTGCACCCACGCGGCCGGGACCGGATCGAGGGCTTCTTCACCGGGTTCGACCTGGTCGCGCCGGGACTGGTACATCCGGGGCAGTGGCGCAACCCGGTGCGCCCCGGTCCCAACGCCGTCGGCGAGTGGTCCTTCGCCGGTGTCGGCCGCAAGACTTCCTCCACCGAAGGGACAGCGTGACGTGTCGAACGAACTGAGCTGGGTGCCCGAAGGGGTCAACATGGAGCTGCCGAGCTCGGCCCGCATCTACGACTACCTGCTCGGCGGCGGCCACAACTTCGAGATGGACCGGACGCTGGCCGACCGGCTGCTGACCGTGGTGCCGGCCAGGGACATGGCCCGGCTCAACCGCGCCTTCCTCGGCCGCTCGGTGCAGTACCTGGTGGGCCAGGGCATCCGCCAGTTCCTGGACCTCGGCTCGGGCGTGCCGACCGTGGGCAACGTGCACGAGGTGGCGCAGGCCGCCGCGCCGGAGTCCAAGGTGGTCTACGTCGACATCGAGCCGGTCGCGGTGGCGCACAGCGAGCTGCTGTTGCAGGACAACCCGAACGCCGGGGTGATCCAGGCCGACCTGCGCGATCCCGAGGGGATCCTGGACCACCAGGAGACCAGGCGGCTGCTGGACTTCAGCCAGCCGATCGCGCTGCTGCTGGTCGGCGTCCTGCAGTTCATCCCGGACGCCGATGACCCGTGGGCGGTCATCCAGCGCTACCGGGAAGCCCTGCCCGAGGGCAGCTACCTGGCCTTCTCCGCCTTCACCTGGGACGGCAACCGGGAGGCGATGACCAAGGCGGTGGAGGTCTTCAAGAACACCCAGGAGCCGATCCACCCGCGCACCAGGGCGGACATCCTGCGCTTCGCCGAGGGCTTCGAGCTGGTCGAGCCGGGCCTGGTCTACACGCCGAACTGGCGGCCGGAGACCGGCACGGTGGCCGAGGAGGACGTGCGCCACTCCAACCTGTTCGCCGCGGTGGGCCGCAAGGTCTAGTGTCCTGAGTCGGAAGTTCGCCAGCGGTATCGACTCAGGACACTAGGTATCCCGGCGACCGCTCGCCGGAATCCAGCCGCCCGGGTGAGGCACTGGGCCATCCGGGTACCGATCGGGCGACGATCCACGTGCCTCCGGGTATCGGTCACCGCCCGGGGGCGGATCGGCGGAATATGGTGGTGGGATTCGGATCGCGTGTTCCGCCCGAGTCCCGCCACCGTCTCGAGACCGCGATGAGGTGTTCGCCGTGCCGCTGCCATGTCCGGCCGCCCCGTGGCGTGCCGTGCTGGGCGAGGTGCCGCGGTGAACCGGGCCGAGCTGGCGCGGCAGTGGCTGCACGAGATCAGCCGGACCGTGTACGTGCCGCAGTCCCAGGCGGAGATCGCCGCGTTCCTGAGCGAGCTGCTCGACGAGCTGGTCGAGGAGCTGCTGGCGCCCGCGGGCGGGCTGGCGCGGGCGGACGGGGTCGGCAAGCGCCTGGTGGCCAGGCAGTTCACCCCGGCGGAGAGCCTGCTGTGCACGATGAAGGTGCTGGGGTCCGGGCTGCCGAGGCTGGCCGAGCTGGCCGGGGCCCCTGAGCTGGTGCAGCGGGTGGTGCTGGCGCTGGGCGCAGTGTCGGCCGGGTACGCCGAGGCGACGCGGCAGCGGACCTTCGAGCAGCAGGAGGACGTCAAGCAGGCGCTGTTGCGGGCCAAGGACAACGCCGAGCGGGCCCTGCGCGGCAGCGAGGCGCGGCTGCGCGAGGTGTTCACCAGCTCGGTGGTGGGCATCGCGATCACCGAGCTGGACGGCACGTTCGTCAACTTCAACCAGGCGCTGTGCGGGATCCTCGGCCAGGACCCGGCGGACCTGCGCGGCAGGCGGCTGATGGACTTCGTGCACGCCGACACCACGGCCGAGGTCACCCGCGCCTACCACGCGCTCTTCGCCGGGCGGCTGGACCGGTTCCGGGTGATGGCCAGGCTGGGCAAGGGCGATGAGGAGACCGGGTTCGCCTACCTCGCGGTGTCGCTGCTGCGCGACGAGCAGGGCGAGCCGACCAGCTGCGTGACCATGGTGGAGGACGTCACCGAGCTGAAGCTGGTGCAGGACCGCCTGCACCACCAGGCGTTGCACGACCGGCTGACCGGGCTGGCGAACCGGCAGTTCTTCCTGACCCGCTTGGAGTCCGTGCTCGGCCGGATCGACCCGGCCACCGGGATGAGCCTGTACCACCTGGACATCGACGGCTTCGGAATGATCAACAGCGGGCTCGGGCACGAGGTCGGCGACCAGGTGCTGCGGCTGGTCGCGGACAAGCTGCGCGCGGTGGTGGACAACGAGAAGGCCCTGGTCGCCAGGTTCGGTGGGGACGAGTTCGCGATCCTCATCGAGCACACCGCGAGTACCCCGGACGTGGCCACCATGGCCGCCAGGATCAACGAGGAGCTGGGCGAGCCGGTCTACCTGAACGAGCGCGGGGTGGCGGTCTCGGCCAGCATCGGCGTGGTGCAGCAGCAGGCGGGGCGGATCAAACCGGTGGAGCTGCTGCGGTCCGCGGCCGCCACGCTGCGCCGGGTCAAGGCCTCTGGCCGCCGCCAGTGGGGCCTGCATGACCAGGACGCCGACCGGCGGGACCGGGAGCGGTTCGCGCTGGCCGCGACCATGCCCGGCGCCTGGGAGAACGGCCAGCTGCGCCTGCTGTACCAACCGGTCCGCCAGCTCGCCGACGACCGGCTGGCCGGGGTGGAGGTGCTGCTGCACTGGGCGCACCCCGACTACGGCGAGATCCGGCACGACGAGTGCCTGCGGCTGGCCGAGGAGACCGGCCTGACCATCCTCATCGGACAGTGGATGCTGCGCGCTGCCTGCGAGCAGCTCGCGTTGTGGCAGCAGGAGTTCCAGGCCCGGATGCCGCCGATCGGCCTGCGGCTGGGCCGCAGCCAGGCGGCCGATCCGGACCTGGTCGGCGATGTGCGCAAGGTGCTCGACGGCTTCGCGCTCGCGCCGGACCAGCTGTGGCTGGGCGTGCCGGCGGCCGCGCTGCTGGCCGGGTTCGGCGAGATCGAGGACAACGTGGAGACCCTGGCCGGCATGGCGGTTCCGGTGCTGCTGGACGAGTTCTGCTGCGGCACCGACGAGCTGACCCTGCTGGACGAGCTGGCGGTCAGCTCGGTCCGGCTGTCCCCGCGCCTGGTGCACCGGCTCGGCCAGCCCGCCCCGCCGGGCCTGCTCGCCGATGCGGTGGAGTCCCTGCTGCCCGTAGTGCACCGGCTGGAGGCCGCGGTGCTGATGGACGGCATCGGCACCGCCGAACACGCCCGCCGCTGCCGCGAGCTCGGCGCCGACCTGGCCCAGGGTTCCTTCTTCGGCTCGCCGGGACCGCCCGCGACCATGTCGGCGGTGCTGGCGCGGAGTTTCCCTTGAGCGGGCTGGTGATCGTGGACGCGGCCAACGTGGTCGGCTCGGTGCCCGACGGCTGGTGGCGGGACCGGGCAGGCGCCACCGCGCGACTGCTGGAGACGCTGAACTCGTTGCCGGGCAACGGTTTGTCCCCGGTGAGCGGGGTGCCGGAGTGGGCGCTCGGGCCGGTGGAGGTGGTGCTGGTGGTGGAGGGCAAGGCGGCCGGCGTGACGGCGACCGGCGCGGTGCGGGTGGTCGCGGCGCGCGGGTCGGGGGATGACGCGATCGTGGACCTGGTGCGCGCGGCGGAGCGGCCCTGCCTGGTGGTGACGGCGGATCGCGGGTTGCGGGAGCGGGTGCTGGCGCTGGGGGCGGCGGTGACCGGGCCGAGCACGGTGCGGCCGGACGCGGGCCGTCGCGCAGCGGCTGGGCCGACTGGCCGATAGCCGGGGCCGGTCCGCGCTCGTAGGGTTTCGCCAGGGGACACAAAGGGGGGAACCATGTTTTGTGCTGCCGGTCGGTTTCTGGTGGTCGCGGTGCTGCTGGCCGCCTCCGGGGTGACCGCGCTGCCCGCGGCCGCGCTGGACGAGGCGAGCGCGGTGTTCGCCAACCCGGACGGCACGTTCACCGCCGAGCACCTGACCACGGTCCGGCCCCAGGAGTGGGCCGTGGTGTCCAGCCGGACCCCGAAGCTGCCGGACCACAACCGGAACACTCCGGTGACCGTGGGGCTCGACGGCGAGCGCTGGGAGGTCACCCGTTCGTTCTTCGGCTTCGACCTGAGCCGGTTGCGCGGCAGGCAGATCCTGGACGCGCGGCTCTACCTCGACCAGACCGGGACCGGCAGCTGCCGCCCGAGTGCGGTCGAGCTGTGGCGAACCGGCCCGGTCGAGCAGGACACCAGCTGGGACCGGCAGCCCGAGTTGCTGTCCAAAGTGGACAGCAAACCGGCGTCCTCGGGTGCGGCCGGGTGTCCGGCCCAGCCGGTCGCGCTGGACGCCTCGGCGGCCGTGGCCCAGGCAGCTGACAGCGGGCGGCTCACCCTGGGCCTGCGCGCGGAGCAGGAGTGGAACCGCGGGGCGTGGAAGTCCTTCGGCACCGCGCCGCGGCTGACCATCGACTACAACTCGGTGCCTGAAGCTCCCGGGCGGCAACAGGTGGAGATCCTGGACTGCCCGCCGTCCCCGGCCGAGCTGGTCCTGTACACCCCCGCGCCGGTGCTGCGGGCGACCCTGTCCGATGTGGACGGTGACCTGATGGACGCCGAGTTCGAGTGGTGGGCCGGCGGTTCCCGGGTCGGCGGGGCGGTCACCACCACGATCCCGAACGGCTCCGCGGCGCAGATCACCGTGCCCCGAGGGGTGTTCGCGCACGAGTCGGTGTTCTCCTGGCGGGTCCGGGCGAAGGATCGGACGGCCACCGGGGCGTGGTCGCAGTGGTGCGGTGTCCGGGTCGACGCCGAGCCGCCGCACGCGGCGCCGCTGGTGAGCTCCGTGGAGTACCCGGAAGGCGAGTGGCAGCCGGGTCCGCCGAAGCCGGGCACGTTCGTGTTCTCCCCCAACGGGGTCACCGATGTGGTGGCCTACCAGTGGCAGGCGTTGACCGGTGAGGGCGGCCGGGTGCCCGCGGGGCCGGACGGCACCGCGTCCGTGGTGTACAAGCCGTCGCTGTCCAGGCCGCTGTGGATCGAGGTGTACAGCATCGACCGGGCTGGGCACCGGAGTCCGCTGAAGCAGTACGAGTTCGGGGTGCGCCCCGGCTGAGTCGCCGGGGCGCACCGACTGGCGTCAGCTCGCGGTCAGGCGCCGGCCCGACTCGATGCTGGCGCCCAGGTTCTCCGTCCGGGCAAGGGATTCGCGGAGTTTCGCGGCGTGCTCCTCAGTCGCCGCGCGCAGCCCCCGGTCGATGAGCTCGGCGGGGCTGGGCACCGTGTCGGTGGTGGCGTTGAGCTCCTGCCAGTACGACACCAGCTGGCCGCCCAGCGCGAGCTCAGCGGGCAGGTCGGTGGCGGTGGGCAGGGGCCAGGCCAGGTCGTGCGCGGTGGCCGGGTTGGTCACCGAGGCGAGCAGGCCCAGCGCGGTGCGGCCCACGTCGGCGGCCGGGTTGCCGAAGGCCATCTGCACCACCGGGTGGTTGACCAGCCACCACAGCATCCTGGCCCGCGCCTGCTGCCGCGCGCGGGGCGGGGCCAGCCACAGCGCCAGGTTGGCGTAGTACTCGCCCATCTTGGCCGCCACCGCCGGTTCGGACAGGAAGCCGAACAGGTTGATGTTGAAGTAGTGGTGCCAGGTGGAGTCGGCCACGATGCGGCCCACCCCGGCCGCGTGGCCGTCGTAGGTGCTGACCACGCCGTAGACCGAGCCGTTGCGCTTGTCGGTGCCACGGGCCACGATCTCCGGCTTCGGCTGGCCGAACGGACCACTGGGCCAGACCTCGGCGGGATAGCTGTCCGGGATGCGCAGCTGCCCCTCGTGCATGTGGTCCGGGAACACCGCGATCGGCCCGCGCTTGCCGCTGAAGAGCGGGTGCGGCCGGCCGGAGGGCAGGTACCGCTTGAGGATCAGCTGTTGCGGGTGGTGGTCGGCGTCCATCGGGATCGGGTTGTTGATGTCGCTGCCCCGGTCGTCGGGCTGGTGGGTGTTGTGGCTGAACTCGATGCTGGAGTCCGGCAGTCCCTCCCACACCCGCAGCTCGCCGGCCCTGGGCACCCGGTGCGAGATGGCCCGGCCCAGGTTCAGCAGCTCGTCCAGGGCCGGGTCCGCGCCGGACGGCTTCGGGTTGGAGTGGTCGCCGGTGACCAGCACACCGCCACCGGCGTCCATCCAGGCCCGCAGCGCGGCCACCTCGGGATCGGTCAGCTCGTTCTCCGGCTCGCCCTGACCGGGCAGGTCGCACGGCGCGATGCCGAAGAACCAGACCTGGTCGTACTTGCCGAGCAGCTCGGCGGTCAGTTTGTCGCTGGCGTGCCCGTTCCCGTGGCGCTGCACCAGGTCCAGCCGGAAGTCGGTGTGGAACGGCGCGTTCCGCTCGGTCAGGTCGCGCAGCAGGCCGACGCCGAAGGGCGCCACGTTGTTCAGCTGCACCTGGAAGACGGAGTCGGTGTAGCACAGGATGCGCTGCACCGGCTTGTCCGCGTACAGCTCCGCCAGGCGGTGACCGGGTTCGGGCTGGGCGATTGCGCCCACAATGACGTTGTCGCTCATGGTGTTTCCCCCATGGGCGGTGACTCCCGTCGCCCCCTGCGACGAACACCGCCCACTTCCAGGTATACCGAAACCCCGGCGCTGGAGAGGATCACCCTGCCCTTAAGGGAACCCGGAACTTCTCGCGGTCAGGCGGCCTGCCCCGGCTGTGGCAGGCCCGGCGGGGTCTCGCCGCGCAGGGTGCCCAGCAGTTCCTGGAGCCGCAGCAGGATCAGGTCGGTGACCTCCTGCAGCAGCTCCCGGTCCACCGGCCGGGAGCGGAAGGCGGACAGGTCGAGGGGTTCGCCGATCAGGAAGTCCACCGTCTTGCGCGGCAACGGGCGGAACCGCTTGCGCGGGGCGTCCAGGATGGCCTTGGTGCCCCAGCGTACGACCGGGATGATCGGCACGTCGTGCGCCAGCGCGAGCCGGGCCGCGCCGGTGCGGCCGAGCACCGGCCAGCCGTCCTCGTCGTGGGTGAGCGTGCCCTCCGGATAGATCACCACGACCTTGCCCTCCTCCAGGGCGGTGTCCCCGGCGCGCAGGCTGTCCCCGGCGGCGGAGGTGCCGCGGTATACCGGGATCTGGCCGGTGGCCCGGAACACGCTGCCCACCACCAGCACCCGCCACAGGCTGTGCTTGGCGAAGAACCGCGGCACCCGCCGCTGCTGGTGCACGAACACCGCGTCCAGCACCGGATCCAGGTGCGAGGGGTGGTTCATGATCAGCAGTGCCGGGCCCTCGGCGGGAATCGCGCCGCCCGCGGTGCGGCGCCGGGCCAGCAGCCACGTCACCGGGTACAAGATGGTGGCGGTCAGTCCGACCCAGAACCCGCCGCGTTCCCTGCGCTTCATGCCACCACAGTAGGTGGCTTGATCGGGCAAACACCCCGAATGCAGTCTGTCCCATACCTCGTATGCCTGATTAGTCTGATATGTCCGGTTCATCGGATGATTGGGGCAGGGGATGCGCGGGATGGTGCTCGGGGGAGTGCTGGTGTTGATCTCAGTCGCCGGGTCCACGGCGCACGCCGCGCCACTGGTGTCGGTGGGCGATGTCGTTGTGGCTCCGTGGATCCAGATCGGTGACGTGGACGTGCTGGAGGACGTGCTGGAGCACATCACCGTCGAGTGATCTCCGGCGCCTTTACGCGTTTCGTACGTTCACAACTTTATGAAAACTCTGTAGATTCATCGGTGTGACTCCAGTGATCGAGGTGTCCGGCCTGGTCAAGAGCTATGGCCGGACCCGCGCCCTTGACGGGCTTGACCTCGCCGTGGCGGCGGGGGAGGTGCACGGCTTCCTCGGCCCGAATGGGGCCGGCAAGTCGACGGCCATCCGGGTGCTGCTCGGCCTGATCCGCGCCGACGCGGGGCGGGCCCGGCTGCTCGGCGGCGATCCCTGGCGGGAGGCGACCACGCTGCACCGGCGGCTGGCCTACGTGCCGGGCGATGTGCACCTGTGGCCCGGCCTCACTGGCGGCGAGGCGATCGACCTGCTCGGCAGGCTGCGCGGTGGTCTGGACCCCGCGCGCCGGGCCGAGCTGCTGGCCCGGTTCGAGCTGGATCCCCGGGTGCGCGGGCGCGCCTACTCCAAGGGCAACCGGCAGAAGGTCGCGCTGGTCGCCGCGTTCGCCGCCGACGTGGAGCTGCTCATCCTGGACGAGCCGACCTCGGGGCTGGACCCGTTGATGGAGGCGGTGTTCCAGCAGTGCGTGGCCGAGGAACGCGACCGGGGGCGCACGATCCTGTTGTCCAGCCACATCCTCTCCGAGGTGGAGGCGCTGTGCGACCGGGTCAGCATCATCCGCGCCGGGCGCACCGTGGAGACCGGCACGCTGGCCGAGCTGCGGCACCTCACCCGCACCTCGATCACCGCCGAGCTGACCGGGCCGGTGCCCGCGCTGACCGGGGTGCACGATCTGGCCGTGGACGGCAACCGGGTGCGCTGCCAGGTCGAGCCCGAGCAGCTCGCCCCGGTGCTGAAAGCCTTGTCCGGGGCCGGGATCAGCTCGCTCGCCAGCCATCCGCCGACCCTGGAAGAACTGTTCCGCCGGCACTACGAGGCGAGCCGATGACCGGCACTGGGCTGCTGTTCCGCCTGTTCCTGCGCCGCGACCGGCTGCTGCTGCCCGCCTGGGCCGGTCTGGTCACGCTGCTGGTGCTGGGCACCGCCGCCCAGTACGCGCGCCTGTTCCCCACCGCCGAGCTGCGACAGGCGTTCCTGGCCGAGGTCACCGGCAACACCGCGCTGAGCGCCTTCACCGGCCAGGTGCACGGCGCCGGGCTGCCCGCGCTGACCGCCTGGAAGATCGGCGACATCGCCTACGCGCTGGTCTCGCTGATGGCCATCCTGATCACCGTACGGCACACCCGCGCCGAGGAGGAGTCCGGTCGCGCCGAGCTCCTCGGGGCCGGCGCGATCGGCCGCCACGCCGGGCTCGCCGCCGCCCTGCTGCTCACCTGGACCGCGGCCCTCGGCACCGGCGCGCTGGTCGCGATCGGCTTGCCTGCCATGGGATTCCCCGCTGTCAACGCGTTCGCCCTCGGGCTCGCGGTGGCCGCGCCCGGCCTGGTGTTCGGCGCGCTGGCCGCGGTCACCGCGCAGCTGACCCCGCGCGCCCGCACCGCCACCGCGCTGGCCGCCACCGGCTTCGGCCTGGCCTACCTGCTGCGCTTCCTGGCCGACGGCAGCGGCCTGCTGTGGCTGCGCTGGCTCAGCCCGACCGGCTGGAGCCACCTGCTCGAACCCACCGGCGACCCGCGCTGGGCCGTGCTCCTGCTGCCGTTGCTGGCCACGGTGTCGCTGACCGCGCTGGCCTTCTTGCTGGTCTCCCGCCGCGACCAGGGCGCCGGCGTGCTGCCCATCCGGCCCGGACCCGCGACCGCCGTGGGGCTGCGGTCGGCCTTCGGCCTGGCCTGGCGGCTGCACCGTGGGCAGCTGCTCGGCTGGACCGCCGGGTTCGCGGTCGCCGGGGCGGCCACCGCGACGGTGGCCAACGGTATGCCGGAGATCGCCGGTCGCGGCGGCCCGGCCATCCAGGAGTTCTTCCGCCGTTATGCCGCCAGTCCGGAGGCCGGGATCGCCGACACCTACCTGTGGCTGATTTTGCTCAGCCTCGGCGGCGTGGCCGCGCTGTACCCGATGCTGGTGGCGCTGCGCCTGCGCACGGAGGAGGCCGACGGCCGGGCCGAGCTGACCCTGTCCACCACGGTCGGCCGGATCCGCTGGGCGCTCAGCCACCTCGCCTTCGCGCTGCTGGGCACCGCGGTGATGCTGGGGGCGGGCGGCCTGGCCGCCGGCACCGTGCACGTACTGTCCACTTCGGACTCGACTCAGCTCGGCCGGGTGCTGCTGGGCGCGCTGGTGCAGGTCCCGGCGGCCTGGACGATCGGCGCGGTCGCGGTGCTGGCCTTCGGGTTCCTGCCCAGGGCCGCCGCGGCGATCTCCTGGTCGGTGTGGCTGCTGTGCAACCTGCTCGGCGAACAGCTCGGCCCGGTGCTCGGCGTGGACTACTGGCTGGCCAACCAGATCGTGCCGTTCCACCACATCCCGAAGGTGCTTTCCGGCGGCGAGTTCACCACACTGCCGCTGCTGGCGCTGACCGCGGTGACGTTGGCGCTGGCCGGAACCGGTTTGCTCGGGCTGCGGCGGCGCGATCTGGGCTGAACCCGCCAGCCGGGTGAGGCCGTCACCTGCCTGGTGGCTACACTCGTTGCGCCAACCCAGTGATACTCCGCCGGTGTCCTGGAATGCCGACCGCCAAACAGGTGGTGTCCACTTGGTCCGAATGGCCGCGCTGGTCGTGGTAGCCGCCCTGCTGCCGGTGGGAGAACCGGCCGCGGCCAGCCCTGCCGCGCCCATTCCGGCGGCCACAAAGGACAATCGGACCGTGACCCTGGTCACCGGCGACCGGGTGCGCCTGGCCACCGCCCCCGACCGCACGGTCACCCTGCTGGTGGAACCCGCGCCCGGCCGGGAGAAACTCGGCTTCCTGCGCGAGACCAGCACCGGCAAGGACGGCGTCCACCACCGGGTGGTGCCGGCGGACGCGGTCCCGCTGCTGGCCGAGGGCCGCCTGGACCCGCGCCTGTTCGACGTCACCACCCTGGCCCGGCAGCCCGCCGGGGACACCCCGGTCCTCCTGACCTACACCGGCGCCCGCGCCGCCGGGGTCGTCGGCGGCCGCACGGTCCGCGCGCTGCCCGCGATCAACGGCGCGGCCGTGCGCGCCAAGGGAGCCGAGTTCTGGGACTGGGTGCGCACCCGCCCGGCCGGACTGGGCAAGGTGTGGCTGGACGGGACCGCCCAGCCCACCCTGGCCGCCAGCGTGCGGCAGATCGGTGCGGCCGCCGCCTGGCGGAGCGGGCTCACCGGCAGCGGGGTCACCGTCGGCGTGCTGGACTCCGGCGTCGACGGCGGGCACCCCGACCTGGCCGGAAAACTGCTGGCCCAGCAGGACTTCACCGGCACCCTGCCGCAGGGCGGCGACGACCTCGGGCACGGCACGCACGTGGCCGGGATCATCGCCTCGGCCGGCCGCGAGTACCGCGGGGTCGCCCCGGACGTGAAGCTGGTCAGCGGCAAGGTGTGCGTGGCCTTCGGCTGCCCGGACTCGATGGTCATCGCCGGGCTGGAGTGGATCGCCCCGCGCGCCAAGGTGGTCAACCTCAGCCTCGGCGGCGACACCACTGACGGCACTGACCCGGTGTCCAGGGCGCTGAACACGTTGAGCGCCAAGCACGGCACCCTGTTCGTGGTGTCCTCGGGCAATGACCGCGGCATCGACCCCCCGGACCCGCTGGCCGGGGTCACCGCACCCGCCTCGGCCGACGCCGCGCTCGCCGTCGGCAGCGTCACCGCCGAGGACACGCCCAGCCCGTTCACCAGCCACGGCCCGCGCCTGGGCGACCACGCGGTCAAACCCGACATCGCCGCACCCGGCAGCGGCGTCGTCTCCGCCCGCGTGCCCGGCACGCCCACCGGTGACGCCGACCCGGTCGACGAGCGGCACAGCAGGGCCAGCGGCACCTCGATGGCCGCCCCGCACGTCACCGGTGCGGCCGCCCTGCTGCTGCAACAGAATCCACAGTGGACGGTCGACCGGCTCAAGTCGCAGCTGATGAGCTCGGCCACCCCGACCGCCGGTGTCTTCGACCAGGGCGCTGGACGAGTGGACGTGGCCCGCGCGATCAGCCAGTCCGTGCGGGACAGCGGCAGTGTCAGCTTCGGGTTCCTGCCCTACCGGCAGTCCGCCACCAAGACCGTCCGCTACCACAACGACGGACCGGCCCCGGTCACGCTGAACCTGGCCCTGGACGAGAACCCGGCCTTTGCCTTGTCCGCCAACCAGGTCACCGTGCCAGCCGGGGGCAGCGCCGAGGTCGCGGTCACCGCCCGCTCCACCGGACCGGCCGGGCCGCAAGGCATCCGGCTCACCGCCACCGCGCCAGGGATCTCCGTGCGCACCGCCCTCGGCGCGGTTCTGGAGCCCGAGAGCTACCACCTGACCTTGAAGATCCGCAGCCGTGGCGGCAAGTTCAGCGCCGCCCTGGCCCAGGCCGTGGACACCAGCACCGGCGCGGCCACCGGACCCCGCTTCGACGCCGCCGGCACCGCGGTCCTCCGGCTGCCCAAGGGCCGCTACGACATCAACGCGCTGGACCTGGCCGAGCAGTCCACCGTGGTGACCCTGTTGTCCCGCACCGGACTCAGCCTGACCCGCGACACCGAGCTGACCCTGGACGCGACCACCGCGAAACCGGTCCGCGCCACCGTGGACCGGCCCGGCGCGCGGCACCAGTACGGCGAGTTCGGCCTGGTCTCCGGTGAGAGGTCCGGCGTACGCACCTCCACCCTGTCCTGGACCTCCGGCCCCGGCCAGCAGCTCTTCGCCGCCGCCACCCCCGGCCAGGTCACCGACCACACCTACGCCTACTTCCAGCGCGCCACCCTCGGCCCGGCACACCCAGCCACCGGCCCGGTCCCGTACCTCTACCACCTGGCCTTCCTGGAACGCGGCCGCATCCCGGCTACCCTGGACCGCCGCGTCCGGGACCACGAGCTGGCCACAGTGGACAGTCGCTACCACGACCAGGGCCGCCCGGCCACCGGCCAGCGCGCCGACTACGCCCGGCTCCCGGTGCCCGGCACCACCAACGGCATGCTGATCTCCTACCCGCTCGCCCTGCCCGCCCAGCGGGTCGAGTACTTCACCGCGCACCCCGACGTCACCTGGCAGCAGCTCCTGGTGCTCCGCCCGCCGGATGAGTCCGACGCCGAACTGCACTGGTCCGTGCGCACCCTGCGCCCCGGCCGGTCCACCACGGGCTGGAACCGCGCCCCGTTCGGCCCGGCCTTCGGCGACCCGGAACGCGGCTGGGGCGCGCACCGCATCGGCGAGAGCCTCCAGTTCGGCGTGCCGCTGTTGTCCGGCAACGATCCCGCGCTGGTCACCGAGCCACCGCCGGTCGGCATGACCGGCCGCACCACGCTCTCCCGGGACGGCCGGCAGCTGGGTGTGGCCGACACCCCTGGTTCCGGCGTGTTCCCCGTGCCCGTCACTGGTGGCCGCTACACCGTGCACGCCAGCGCCACCCGGACCGTGCCCTGGTCCGACCTGGGCAGCCGCGCCGAGGTCAGCTGGACCTTCCGCGACGCGGGCGAGGGGAAACCGTTGCCGGTGCTGGCCGTCCGCGCCACCGGCCAGGTCGACGAGCACAACCGCGCCCGCGCCGGAGCGCCCTACCTGCTGAACCTGTCCGCGCACCACCAGCCTGGCGCGCCCACCGCGCCGATCACCGCGCTGACCGCCGAGGTCTCCTACGACGAAGGCCGGACCTGGACCCGCAGCCCGGTGCTGCGCTTCGGAGCCAACGGCCACACGCTGCTGAACCACCCGCGCGGCAACGGTTTCGTCGCGCTCCGGCTCACCGCGGCCGACGCCGACGGCAACTCGGTCACCCAGACCGTGTACCGGGCATACGGACTGTCGGATCGCTGAGCAGCAACACCAGCAGCGCCAGCAGGAACGCGAGCCCGAGGAGCAGGGCGAGGACGCGGCGGTGGCGGGTCCACGCCGCGTCCCACGCCCCACTCTCGCCGAAGCGCAGGTTCGCCGTGGTCATCAACGCCCGCCCCAGGCCAAAACCCAGCCCGGCGCACAGCGCGGCCGGCACGGAGGCCAGGAACAGCACCGCGACCGCGGCCACGTACGGCAGCCCGCTGGGCAGATAGGTGCGCGCCCCGGTGCCCATCTCCAGCCCGAACTGGAACGGACCGGCGTGCCGCCCCAGCCGGAACACCGTCTCCGGCACCAGCCGCCGGTTCTCCGGCAGCCGGATCCGCAGCCAGCCGAGCTCCTTGCCCAGCACCACGACCAGCATCAGTCCGACCAGCAGCCAGGGCACCGGCGCGGGCAGCGGGGCGCGCAGCAGCGAGCCGACCACCACCAGTACGGTCGCGGTGACCAGGCCGCCGCCCAGCAGTCCCAGGCAGAAGGCCACCGCCGGAGTGCCTCGCCAGACCGGCGAGCTCAGCACCAGGGCCGAGTTCCGGCTTCAGGTGGAGCCGCTGGTCGCGAACCCCGAGGCCGCGCCCATCGCCAGCCAGCCCGCCAGCACGGGCAGACCCGTCGCGGCGGCGGCCAGCGCGAGCACCGTGGCGGCTCCGGCCAACGGATGCCAGTGCAACCTGCTCACAGCACGGGAGCCCGGCAGATCGTCAGGTATGTCTGTCCATTCTGGCCTGGACCCCAGAACGTCGAATAGCCGTCCGAACAGCGCCACACCTTGCCGTCCGGGGTGGTCCACTTCCACGCGTTCTTGGTGGTGGAGGTGCCGCAGGAGGTGGAGACCGGCACGTGCTGACTCTGCACCGCGCCGTTCTTGTAGGCCCCGTACTTGTGCCAGCCCTTCTCGCAGTACACCGAGCCGCGCCAAGTGCCGGACAGGCAGGCCGCGTAGGTGTTGACGTACGCGCCGGTGGTGTCACCCACCTCGGCGTAACCGTTGGGGTAGGCGTCCTTGCAGTCGTTGCGGTCCCAGCCGGACAGGGCGTACGGACCGGCCTCCGCGCCGGCCGGTCGCGCGCCGAACAGGTTCAGCGCGCTCGCGCCCACCGTGACCGCACCCAGCGCGAGGGCCTTGAACAGGGTGCGGCGGCTGCCGGTGAAGTCCAGCTCGCGCAACGCGGTGGTCGGCCGCGCGTCCGCGGGGGCCTGATCGGTGTCCGGGATGTCGTTGAGGTCAAGCGGCATCGGCGTGCCCCCGCACCACGATCCGCTGCCATTCGGCCAGCACCGTGTCCACCTCGGCCACCCGCACCGGCAGGTGCACCCGCTCGGCCCGGCCCGCGCCGTCCACCAGCATCAGCACCGGCGGCGACAGGTGCGAGACCGCGCGCCACACCTCGGCGTCGCTGACCACCTCCAGCTGGCCGGACACCTTGGCCCACAACGCTTCCGGCTCATGCGTCAGCAGCACCGAACCGGGCGCCACGGCCAGCAGCCGGTCCAGCACGGCGTGGCAGAGCGGACAGCCGGAGTCGGCGGCCAGCACGATCCGCCGCCCCCGCCCGGCGAAGCGGGGGCCGAGCAGCAGCTCCGGCGGGGCGGCCGCGAAGGCCTCCGGGCTGCGCCGGACCTCGTTGCGCAGCAGGCGGATCTCCCGCAGCACCGCGGCGAGTCCGAGGAACAGCACCAGGATCGCCACCCAGGTGATGATGTTGAAGGCCATTTCCGGTGACATATCCGTCTCAGTTCGCCTTGTGCCAGACCACGTTGATCTCGTTCAGCCAGTCCAGCCGTTGCCGTTCGGTGGTCGCGCCGGTGTCACACAGGTGCACCTCGGCGGTGCCAGCCGGGCAGCCCAGCACAAACGCGTGCTCGCTGGCCCGCGACGACCCTTCCGCGCCAGGATAAGGGGTTTTCCACACCTCGCCGTGCCGGGTGCGCGCCCCGGCGAAGCGCGGGGTGAGCGCGGCGGCCTGGCGCGGACCGGGAATGGACAGCGAGCCGTGGTCCCGGACGGCCAGGATGAGCTGCTCGCTCATCAGCTCCAGCATGGTCGCCGAGTGCGGCCGCACCACCATCCCGGCCACGGTGTCGTGCACCCGCAAGGAGTTGAACAGCGCGAACACCGCGTCCCGGTGCGGCGCGGGTCCGGAGTAGACGGTCATCAGCTCGTGGTAGACCCCGAACAGGGTGGCCAGCGAGGACTGCCCGTCGGTGGCCTCGGCGACCACGACCTCCCTGCCGTGCACCAGGAACCGCTCCCGCTGCCGCATCGGCGCGACCCGGGTGACCGCGAACTCGTGGTAGCCGCGTGACCCGATCTGGAAGCCGGTGCCGTGCACGCCACCGGCGAACCGGACACCCGCGGCCACACTGGACACCGGGGTGTGCGCGGGCAGCGTGACGCTCACCCGGCGCCCGCTGGGCGCGGTCAGCGTCAACTGCTGGGTCGCCATCACCTTTCCTCTCGCCAGGGCTGGTTCATGAAACACGGCCGAAGAGACGATCAACAGCCATCATTCGGGTGTCCGGCTAACCTCATCGAGTGTTCTCCGCCGTGCTCAACGCCTGTTCGCTCGGCGCCGCACTGCTCCTGTTGGTAGCCGGACTCAGCCACCTGCGCGAACGTCTGCTTTTCCTGGGCACGCTCCGTGCGCAACGCCTGCTGCCACCGGCCCTGCACCGCCCGGTGGCCTTGCTCACGCCGATCACGGAACTTCTGGTCGCGGCCCTCACCACCGTCACCGTGCTGCTGCCCTCCGTCCCGCGCGCCCTGCTGCTGCCACAGACTGCCCTCTACCTGGCCTTCGCTACATACCTGGGCATCTTGGTGCGCACCAGGCCGGGCACACCCTGCGGCTGCTTCAACTCCCGCTCCCCGGCCACCTGGGCGACGGTGGCGCGCGCGGTCCTCGCCGCCGCCGCAACCCTGGTGACCACGTTTGCGCCGCCGCTGCCGGAAGGCTGGCTGCTGCCCACCCTGGCCGCGAGCCTCCTGCTCGCCGCGATCGGCTGGCTGGCTCCGGTGTTCAGCGCAGGCGGCGGGACGAGTCCGCCAGCCGCTCGGTGATCCCGCGCCGGTCCAGCAGTTCCAGCAGCGGCACCGCTACCCGGCGGCTGGTGCCCAGTGCCTGCCGGGCCTGACTCACCGTGAACGGACCAGCGAGCCTGGCCAGCACTTTCGTGGCTTGAGTCACCGCCTCGGGTAACAGCACCACACCCTCGGCGACCCGCAGCAGCCGCCCGGCCCGCACCGCCGCCGCCAACTCCTTGCCACCCAGCCCCAACTCGGCCAGCCTGGCCGAATCCGGTGCGGCGAACGGGTTCCCGGCCAGGTCCGCCGCGAGCGCGCCCAGCGCCTGCTCGATCCGCGCGGGCAGCACCGCGCCACCAACCCGCCCCGCCGACACCGCCAGCCCCGCCGCGTTCGCCAGCGGCTCGACCAGCGCCACCTCGGGCAGGTCCAGCCGCTGCCGCAGTGCCTCGGCGGGCATCCCCGGTTCCAGCGGGTGCGCCTGCCGCCATAACTCGACCTCCCCGGGCGCGCGCCGAACAAGCGCGGCCCAATGCTCCGGATCGGCGTGCCAGTCCGCGAATACCGGTTCCGGCGCACGCAACCCAGCGGCCCGCAGCTCGGCGGTCCGAGCGAAACCCTTGGTGCGCAGCTGGATCGCCAGCGGATCAGTGGTCAGCTCGGCCGCCCTGGTCGCGCTCCCGCCCCGGCGCAGTGGGCGCGGGTCAAGATCGATGACCTCCGCCCCGCCCAGCACCTCGCCCCGGCCGGGATCGCGCAGCAGTAGCCGATCCCCGATCCGCAGCGGCAGGGGCCGGGCCAGCCGCAGCCGGGCCCCGACCGTCCCCAGTGGACGGATCCGCACGGGCACCGCGGCCGATCCCAGGTGCGCCACCAGTTCCCCCGGCAGTTCGGCCTCAACCAGGACGTCCACGACGGTCGCGGTGCGCCAGCGGCCGGGGGTGAGCAGCGCGTCCCCGCGCACCAGCTCGGCCCGGTCGACCCCGCGCAAGTTGACCGCGACCCGCGCCACCGCGTGCACGGTGTCGCACTGGCGGCCCAGGGTGTGCAGGCCGCGCACCCGGAGCAGCTGCCCGGTGGAGGCGAGCTGGAGCTCCTCGCCCTTGGCGATGGTGCCCGCGCTGAGTGTCCCGGTGACCACCGTGCCCGCGCCGCCCACGGTGAACGAGCGGTCCAGCCACAGCCGCACATCCGCCGCGGGCTCGGGTGCCGGCAACCGGTCGGTCAGCGCGAGGATCGCGGCCCGCAGCTCGTCCAGTCCCTGCCCGGTGGTCGCGCTGAACACCACGTGCGGAACCTCGCCCAGATGCTGTTTCGCTTGGCGCAGCGTGGTTTCCGGGTCAGCGAGGTCGGCGCGGGTGATGACCAGCAGCAGGTGCCGGACGCCGAGCGCGCGGATCGCGGCCAGGTGTTCGGCGGACTGGGGTTTCCAGCCCTCGTCCGCGGCCACCACGAACAGCACCGCCGGCACCGGCCCGATCCCGGCGAGCATGTTGGGCACGAACCGGTGGTGTCCCGGCACATCGACGAAGGCGATCTCCTGACCGGACAGCGTGGTCCAGGCGAAACCGAGGTCGATGGTCAGGCCGCGGCGGCGTTCCTCGGCCCAGCGGTCCGGTTCCATCCCGGTGAGCAGGCGGACCAGGGTGGACTTGCCGTGGTCGACGTGCCCGGCGGTGGCCACCACCCGCATCAGCGCGGCACCGCCAGCACCGCCGCGCGCAGCCGCTCATCCTGGTGCGGGGCAACGGTGCGCAGGTCGAGCAGGCAGCGTCCCCGTTCCACCCGGCCGACCACGGCCAGCGCGCGCAGGGCGGCGGCGTAGTGCTCGGGCAGGCTGACCGCGGCACTCGGCAGCGGCACCCCCGGCGCGCCACCACCGCCGACCGCGGCGACGCTCTGGACCGCCACTGCGTCCACACCGGACCCGGCCAGTGCGGCCGCGAGCTGCTCGGCGCGGGCCAGCAGATCGGCCTGGTCAGCGGAAAGTGCCTGCGCCACCGGGGTTTCCGGTCCGCGCAGGGTCGCCTCCAGCGCGGCCAGGGTGAGCTTGTCCACCCGCAGCGCGCGGGCCGCTGGATGCCGCCGCAGCCGCTCGACCAGGTCCGCCTCACCGAGCAGCAGTCCGGCCTGCGGCCCGCCGAGCAGCTTGTCCCCGCTCGCCGTGACCAGGGTCGCGCCCGCGCGCAACGCCGTGGTGGCATCCGGTTCCGCCGGCAGCAGCGGATGCGGGTGCAGCAGGCCGGAACCGATGTCCACCACCACCGGCACCCCGAGACCGGCCAGCTCGGCAGTGTCCACAGTGGACGTAAAGCCGGTGACCTGGAAGTTGGACGGGTGCACCTTGAGGATGAAGCCGGTGTCCTGGCCGACCGCCTCGGCGTAGTCGCGCAGGTGCACCCGGTTCGTCGCGCCGACCTCGTGCAGGCGGGCGCCGGTGCTGCGCAACAGGTCCGGGATGCGGAAGCCGTCGCCGATCTCCACCAGCTCGCCGCGGCTGATCACCATCTCCCGTCCGGCGGCCATGGCCAGCGCGCACAGCAGCAGGGCGGCGGCGTTGTTGTTGACCACGTGCACACCACCGGCCGCCGGCACCGCCTCGGCGAGCGCGGCCAGCGCGTCCCGGCCCCGGCGGGCGCGGGCTCCGGTGGCCAGGTCGAACTCCACGTCGGTCGGCCCGGCGGCCGCGGCGAGGGCGGCCACGGCGGCGGGGGAGAGCGGGGCGCGGCCGAGGTTGGTGTGCACCAGGACGCCGGTGGCGTTGAGCACCGGGCGCAGGCTGCTGGCACCCGCGGGCAGCGCGGCCAGCGCGTGCGCGGCCACCTGGGCGGGGGCGATTTCACCGGAACGGGCGAGGGATTGGGCGCGAGTGATGGCGGCCTTGACCGTGTCGCGGCCGAGGGTGGCGGCAGCCGAGGCAAGGCGCGGGTCGGCCAGCAGGGCGTCGGTGCGGGGGATGTGCCTGCGCGGGTCGGCTGGCGGTGTGCCGGTGCGCGGGAGGTGGCTGCGCGGATCGGTCATCGGAGCCCCGGGTGGCGGAGGCGGACGGGAATCGAACCCGCCAGCGACAGCTGCTGCCGCTCAACGGTGTTGAAGACCGCGCCGGTCACCAGGCCGGATACGCCTCCCTGAGCCACCAGGCCATCTTGCCAGTAGCTAGATACGTCAACCCGGGGTTGACGGCGATCACTGCGTCAACCTAGAGTTGACGGCATGGACAACGCACCCCGACTTGACGAGCTCATCGCCGCCATACGGCGCATGTCGGTCCTGCGCAACCAGGACCCCGACCACGACGCCCTGCACCAGCTGGAGGACGCCGTGGTGCTCGGCGAACGCCTCGGCGAACTCGCCGACCACCTGATCGGCCACTTCGTGGACCAGGCCCGCCGCAACGGCGCGTCCTGGACCGAGATCGGCCGCAGCATGGGTGTCACCAAACAGGCCGCGCAGAAGCGGTTCGTGCCCAAGGAAGGCGGCGAGACCCTGGACCTCACCCTGTTCAGCCGGTTCACCGACCGCGCTCGCCAGGTGGTGGTCGCCGCGCAGGACGTGGCCCGCGAGGCGCGCAGCGGCAAGGGCACCCCGGAACACCTGATCCTCGGCCTGCTGGACCAGTCGGAAGGCTTGGCGGCCAAGGCGATCCTGGCCCAGGGCGTCACCCTGGACCAGGTCCGGGACGCGGTCACCCCGCTGCTGCCGGAACCGGTGGCGGAGATGACCGTGCAGGTCCCGTTCACCCCGGCCGCGGTGAAGGTGCTCGAACTGACCGGCCGCACCGCGCTACGCCTCGGTCACAACTACATCGGCACCGAACACATCCTGCTGGGCGTGCTGGCCGAACAGGACTCACCCGGCGCACGAGCCCTCGCCGAGCTGGGCATCACCGCCGAGCCCATCGAGGCGTGGACGGTGGCCGAGCTGGAGAAGATCATGAAGCGGGTCCAGGGCTGATCAGCCACGCGCGGGCGGGATCGGCGCACCCGCGCAGGACTCGTCAGAGGTCTTGCCGGTGTCGAAGAACTCAACCGCCTTGGCCGCGCACGGCAGGTCCAGCAGCGAACCGTGCCGGTCGTCCTCGACCGTGAGCAAGGCACCGCCGATTCGTTCCCGCATGGCCCGGGACCACTCGATCGGGGTGATCTCCTCGTGCGAGTGCCCGACCAGCTGCAGCGGACTGGTGCCGCCGGCGAACTGCCACGGCGTCGCAGGCAGCGGCCAGCCGACGCAGCGGTCGTCGTACTTGCCGTAGCCACCGGAGACCGGGAGTTTCGCGACCAGTTCCTGGCGGCTGCGCCAGATCTCCTCGAAGTCGCGGGTGCCGGCGGAGTCGTTGCACAGCACCGAGGTCTGCTGGAACGGGCTGAAGCCGACCTGCTCGCTGTCCCAGCCCAGCATGGTCTGCTCCCTCGGCGGTGCGGCCGGCTCGCGCTGGGCGCCGTCACGCAGTCCGGCCAGCCGCCGGGCGGACTCGGCCCAGTCCCGGCGGGCGGGGGTGATCAGGTCGTCGAAGACATCGAGCTCGCTGGTCTGCCGGGCGCGCAGGTCCAGCAGCGCCTTGCTCACCGCGGGCCCGGTCGCGCCGAAGCGGTAGACGTCGTTGTTGCGGGCGATCCAGGCGGCGAACTCGTGGAAGGTGTTCTCCCGCGCGGTCATTTGACCGCGGTCCATCTCGATCAAGTCCAGGGTGGGCGCCATCACCGAGTCGAGCAGCATCTTGTCCACGTGCTGGTCGAACAGCGTGCGGTACTGCGCGCCCAGCGCGGTGCCCCAGGAGATGCCGTAGTAGCCGATCTTGCGCTCACCCAGGGCCAGCCGGATCCGGTCCATGTCCCGCGCGATGTTGGCAGTGGAAAGATTGCGCATGAACTCGGGATCGGCCGCAACACACCGCTGGTGGTTGCGGCCGTCCCGCTCAGCCACAAAACGCGCCCGCTCCTTCGGCGACAACCCGGGATCCGGCTGGGTCCGGTCATCCGCGCAGGTCACCGCCTCGCTGTAGGCGACCCCGCGGGGCGCGAAACCGATCAGGTCGTGGTGCACGCCGATGCCGGCGGCCTTCGACCGCAGCACCGAGCCCGGCATGCTCATACCGGACCCACCGGGACCGCCCGGGTTGAACAGCACGACCCCGTCGCGGCGGCCACTGGCCTTGATCCGGCTGATCGCGATACCGAAGCCGCGCCCGCCGGGCTTGGCGTAGTCGACCGGCACGGTGACCATCGCGCACTCGGTGCGGTCGTCGCTGGGCGACCAGCGGTGCGCGATCTCCTTGCAGGGCCGCCATTGCAAGGGGCTCGCCGCGGCGACCCCGGGCGCCAGCGGGAGCAGCACCAGCCCGGCCAGCAGGGGGCCGAACAGTTTCTTGATCTGCATGCGCCCACCCTGACCGCGGCGGCGCTCGAGCTGCTCAGCCGATCGGCCGATCCGGGCGGCGAACGGCTGGTTTCTCAGAACACCCGCTGGAGCAGGTGCAGCGCGAACACCGCGTCCGCGAGGAACAGCACACCGGGCAGCAGCGCCGCGACCAGCCAGTACGGTCGCCTCGGCACCGCGGCCCAGCGGGTGATGAACCGGTTGGCCAGGAACCACAGCGGCAGGAACAGCAGCCAGCAGACCCCGGCCATCATGATCGGGATGTCGATGCCGTCGCGCGCCGGGTACGCGGAGAAATCACCCAGCCGGTAGGCGATCGCGGAGAAGAACATGCGGGTGAACAACAGCGGGAAGTACGCGGCCACCCCGAGCGCCAGGTTCACCACCACCCCGACCGACCAGCCCAAACCCGCGGCCCGGCCGGCCCGCGCCACCGCCACATCCGCCACCACGCCGCCCCAAGCAGGCTCAAGGACGGCCCTCGGCCCCCCGGTATCCAGTCTATCGCCGGTTTTCGCCGACCCCGTGTTCGCGAAGTGTTGGCCGAATTCGCGCTCTGGCTCAAGTTTTGTGGTCCGGCAACAGATTGCCATTGCCACGCCAGGAGGGTTCGTTGCGGAGCAGGTGGAATCCGGCGCGGCCGAACATCTGGCGCTAGAGCATCTTGATCCGAGGCCGGGGAGCGGCCGGCCTAGAGCTGATCTTGTCCCCACCTGCCCCCGTGTCCGGGGCAGGTCACGTACTCCTGAACAGCCGGTCCAGATGCACGTCGATCGCGGCGAGCGCGTCCTGGGGCTCGATCACGTCGAGTTCGATCAGGGAGGTGAAGCCGGTGAGGGCGAGGAGCAGGTTGGTCTCGGTCGCCGGGTCGCGGCCGGAGTCGATGTGCCCGTCGGCGATCGCCTGGCGGACCAACTGCTCGACGACGGCCCGCCCTTGGACGAGGCCGCGGCGCGCCTGCTCGTGCACGGACTCGTCGTGCAGCGCCTCCAGGACGTAGGCGGCGCTCATCCGGCTGGTCGCGCGGGCGTCGGCATGCAGGGGGAGCATTTCCGCGAGCGTCAGTCGCAGCACGTCACGGGGGTGCGGACGGTCACCGAGTTTTTCGAGTCCCTGGTGTACGCGCACCGAGGTCTGCTCGGACGCGAAATCCATGGCGAAGGAGAGCATGGCGGTCCGGGAGGCGAAGTAGTGCTGCAGCTGCCCGAGTGACATGCCCGCCTCCTGTGCCACCACGCGCATCGTCAGCTGTGTGACGCCGCGCTGCTCCACCACCCGCCACAGTGCGCGGGCGATCGCTTCGCGGCGTCCGCGGTGATCCACCTGTTTCGGCATCGCCGGCCCCTCCCTCGTACCCCAGGACTGTTCCAATACAGTTGACATAATACACTTGACCCGTAATCCTGGGGTTCACTCGAGGGAAGGAATCGTCATGTCCGAACAGCCAAAGGTACGGACCACGGAAGGCGTGGTGCAGGGGCGCCGGCGGCAGGGGCACGCGGTGTTCCGCGGCATCCCCTACGCCCAGCCCCCGGTCGGAGCGCTCCGCTTCGCCGCGCCCGCGCCGCCGCACCGCTGGGAGGGGACGAGGCAGGCGGTCGAGTTCGGCCCCGTGGTGCCGCTGTCCCTGCCGATCGACGTGCCCCCGCAGGGCACCGACTGGCTGACGCTCAACGTCGGCACTCCGGATCCCGGCGCGGCGGGACTGCCGGTGCTGGTGTGGATCCCCGTGGGCGGCTACCTCTCGGCGGCGTCGAGCGACCCGATGTTCGACCCGGCAGCGCTGGCCGAGGCGGGAGTCGTCGTGGTGACCATCAACTGCCGCGTGGGCGCGGAGGGATTCGCGTTCCTCGACGGCGTGCCGCCCAACCGCGGATTCCTCGACCAGATCGCGGCGCTGGAGTGGGTGCAGCGCAACATCGCCGCCTTCGGAGGCGACCCAGGCCGGGTCACCGTGGGCGGGGTGTCCGCCGGGGCGGGCTCGGTCGCCGCCCTGCTGACGATGAAGTCCGCGCGCGGCCTGTTCCGGCGGGCCATCGCCCATTCGGTGCCGGGGCTGCACAGCACCCCCGCGCTGGCACGGCAGGTCACCGCCGCGTTCGCGGACCGGCTCGGCGCGGCGGCCCCCACCGCCGAGGCCCTGCGCGACATCGACCCATGGCACCTGGCCGCCGAGCTCACCTCCTTCAACGCCGGCCTCCACGCGCACCGGGAGAGCTGGGGACGCCTCACGGAGGCCGGCACCGCGCTGTGCCCCGTCGTCGACGGCGAGGTCCTCCCGGAAACGCCTTGGCCCGCGCTGACCGGCGCGCGCGCGAGCGGGACCGAACTGCTCGTCGGCCACGCCCGGGACGAATTCCGGTACTTCAGCGTCATGAGCGGACGGTACGGCACCTTCACCGAGGAGGACGCCCACGCAGCCCTGGAACTGCTCGCCCCGCAGCCGGACGGCGCGCGGGCCTACCGTGCCGCGTTCCCGCAGGCGGGCCCGGAGGAGCTGGTGGAGACAGTGTACTCCGACGCTCTCTTCCGCATGCCGTCACAGAAGCTGGCCGAGGCGAACGCCGCAGCCGGCGGCACCTCGTACCTGTTCGAACTGTGCTGGGTTGCCCCGGTCCTCGGCGGCGTCCTGGGCGCCTGCCACAGCCTCGACGTGCCCCTGGCGTTCGGCACGCTGGACAGCCCCGTCGGCACCCAGCTCATCGGCGAGGAGCCCACTCCCGAGGCCGTCGCGCTCTCCCGCGAACTCCAGGAGGCATGGGTCCGCTTCGTCACCACCGGCGACGCGGGCTGGTCCGCTCACCGGCCCGGCGGGCACCTCACCCGCGTCCTGGACACCGAGTCGAAGACTCTGCCCTACCCCGAACAGGCATCCCGCCAGATCTGGGAAGGCCACTTCCCCGCCCCCTTCGATCTCTCGTAATTGTCCGGGTCGGCTTCTACGACTGCGACGCCGCCACTCACCTGCCCATCGGGGACAGCGCGAAGTGGCGTACAGCCAGGCAACACCCGGCCCGCTTGGCATCAGATCCCACCCGAGGGTGACGGACGACATCACGAGCTGGGAGAGGGCCCAGGTCACGGATGATCCCGGCCAGCGCCCGGATGGGCTCGCTCTCCGCCTCCCTCCGCCACACCAGCGCGTACGGCAGCGGCTCCAGATCGGTGATCGGCAGGTAGGCGATGTCCGGCCGTGCCCAGTAGCGCACACGGGGCGGCCAATCGGTCATAGTTCCAGGGCCACGAAGGGGGTGTCCCAGTAGGCGCTGGCCTCGTCACGTCGGTCCTCCGCCGCGGTGATGTGGCTCGGGTTGGTTTTGTCCGCCTGATGCGGATCTGGCTCAGGTTTGTGGTCCGGTAACGCATGGCAACGTGTGCCGCACCAAGATCACATCGGCTTAGCAGCGTGATCGACATCGTTCGGTCGTGTGTTGTGAGCATGACTCGTGTGCGGGGACGTCGTTGCTGGGTTTGACCAATGTGGTGGTGACCGATCTCCAGGCCGAGCCTGGGGAGTTACGCGTGACCATTCGCTCCGACGCCGCTGGCGCGGACTGTCCAGCGTGGGGAACGTGGTCGGCGCGGGTGCATGGTCGGTACTCGCGGTCGTTGACCGACCTTCCGTCGACTGGCCGGCGCACGATGCTTGTTTTACGGGCTCGGCGTTTCGTGTGTGCGGATGCGGAGTGTCCGAAGCGGACGTTCGTGGAACAGATTCCTGGTGTGACACGGCGGCATGGCCGCTGGTCGGAGCGGCTGCGCTCGACTCTGGAGAAGATCGGCCTCGCATTGGCCGGACGCGCGGGTGCCCGGATGTGCGGTGTCATCGGCGTCCGGGCCAGCCGCAGCACACTGTTACGGCTGGTCTGTGCTCTGCCAGACCCGTCACCACCGGCCCCGGTAGCGGTCGGCATCGACGACTACGCCCTGTGCAAGGGACACGTCTACGGAACCGTGGTCATCGATGCGGAGACTCACAGGCCGCTGGACCTGTTGCCCGACCGGCAAGCCGAGACCGTGACGGCGTCTGCCGGGACCGCGGCCCGACCTACATCGACGGCGCCACAACCGGTGCGCCGCAGGCCATTCAGGTCGCCGACCGATGGCACCTCTGGCACAACCTGATCCAGACCGTCGAACGCTGCATGTCCGGGCATTCTGCCTGCATCCGCACCGCCACGGCCGAAACCCCGGCCGCGGCGGACACGCCCGCGACCAACACTGAGGACGAGCATCCCGGCACCCCATGGCCCACCGGTCATCGGTTCGCAGATCGTATCCGTGCCGCCCACGCCGCGGTGCACGAGCTGCTCGCTGCCGGGCACAGTCAACGGGCTGTTGCCCGACAACTGCGTATGGGCGGCAAAACCGTCGCCCGCTACGCCCGCGCCGCCACCCCGGCGGCGCTGTTCACCGGCCAGTGGCAGAACCGACCCACCGAACTGGACAACTACAAACCCTATCTGCACCAACGCTGGACAAGCGGCTTCACCAACGTCTGGGCGTTATGGAAGGAGATCACCGCCCAGGGCTACACCGGCGGCTATGGCGCAGTCAGCGCCTACATCCGCCCCATGCGCACCACACCACAACCAGTCGGCACTCGACCACCGTCAGCACGCGCGGTCGCCGGATGGATTGCCACTCCTCCAGACGACCTCGACGAACCACACCGCCTCACCCTCAAATCCGTGCTCGCCCACTGCCCGGAACTCGACGCCCTCACCCGCCACGTCCGTGCCTTCGCGGACATGCTTGTCCATCTGCGAGGCGAGCGCCTTCCGCAGTGGCTCGCTGATGTTCAAGCCGACAACCTGCCCAGACTGCACAACTTCGCCGCTGGCCTCCACCGAGACCTGCCCGCCGTCACCGCCGGGCTCACCCTGCCGTGGAACTCCGGCGCTGTCGAAGGCCACGTCAACTGGATCAAGATGTTGAAACGCCAGATGTTCGGCCGCGCCGGATTCCGGCTACTCCGCACACGCGTTCTGCTGTCATGACAATCCGTCACCGGACCACGAAACCTGAGCCATAGCCCGAATTCGCGAACACGCCGCTCCGCCCGGCCACCGCTCACCTGGCCCGCGAGCTGGCTGCCCGGCCGGACGCGGCTCGCCTGGCCCGCACATCGCTCGCCCGGCCGCGGGCTGGTTGCCGGGCCGCTCGCCATCCACTTCGGCGGGCTTGGTTGCCGTTCTGCGCGTGTGTTGGCCGAATTCGGACAGGTTTGGGGGCCGATCGCGTGGGGCGTGCCAGGGTCGCGGGGTGGTGTGGTGGCGGGTGGTCGGGGTTGGGCTGGTTGGGGTTCTGGTGGCCGGGGGTGTGGCCGAGGCCCGGGAGCAGTGGGTGGGCGAGCCCGCGGGGTTCGTTGATCCGCTGATCGGGTCGGCGCGAGACGGGAACACCTTTCCCGGCGCGCAGCGGCCGTTCGGGATGATCGCGTGGAGTCCAACGAGCACGCGTGGCGATCAGACCGGGACCGGGGCGGCGAACGGGTATTCCTACGACGTCACCCGGGTGCGGGGGTTCTCACTGACCCACGTCAACGGGGCCGGGTGCAATCCTGGCGCGGCGGGGGATGTGCCGATCATGCCGCACGTGGGCGAGGTGCTCAGCTCGCCGAGTGCGGATGTCACGGATGCGGTGTACGCCAGTGACTTCTCGCACGAGGACGAGCTCGCACGGCCGGGACGCTACTCGGTGGGGCTGGCTTCCGGGGCGCGGGTGGATCTCGCGGTGACCGAGCGGGCCGGGATCGCCGAGTTCGGCTTTCCCGCCGGGAAGCCCGCGAACCTGCTGTTCCGCACCTCCAACTCGCTCAACGGCAGCGAGGACGCCGACATCCGGATCGACCCCACCGCACGGCGGGTCACCGGGTCGGTGCTGACCGGGGCGTTCTGCGGGCGGCGGGCCAACGGCGGGGTGCACAACCGCAAGAGCTACTACCGGCTGCACTTCACCGCTGAGTTCGACCAGCCGGTGACCGGCACCGGGGTGTGGCGGGACGGCACGCTCACGCCCGGAGGGACCGGCGTCAGCGGTGGGGAGGGCTATGCCACCGGGGCGGAGCGGGCCGGGCGCGGCTCCGGTGGGTACGTCAGCTTCGCGCCGGGGAGTGCGGTGCGGATGCGGATCGGTATGTCCTATGTGGACCTTGCTGGCGCGGAGGGGAACCTGCGGCAGGAGATCCGGCGTTCGGACACCGTGGCGCGGGTGGCGCGGGAGGGGTTCCGGGCCTGGGACCGGGAGCTGGGGCGGGTTCGGGTCGCGGGGGGCAGTGCCGAGCAGCGGACCGTGTTCTACACCGCGCTGTACCACGCCTTGCAGCAGCCCAACCTGGTGTCCGATGTGGACGGTCGCTATCTCGGCATGGACCGGCGGGTGCACCGGGCCGGGGCGGGGCAGGGTGCGCAGTACGGGAACTTTTCCGGGTGGGACCAGTACCGGGCGCAGATCCAGCTGCTGGCGTTGCTGAAACCGGGGCTGGCCGGGGACTTCGCGCAGTCGCTGCTCAACTACGCGCGGCAGAACGACGGGGTCTGGGACCGGTGGGTGCACGTCAACGGCGCCACCCACGTGATGACCGGCGACCCGTCCGCGGCCACCCTGGCCACCTTCCACGCCATGGGGGTGCGGAACTTCGACGTCGCGGGCGCGTTCGACTCGCTGTACCGGCAGGCCACCGTGCCCCGGCCGGAAGGGTTGCTGGACGCGGGCTGCCCTGGGCAGTGTGTCGGGCAGCGGCCGAACCTGGGTCAATATCTTCAGTCCCGGTACAGCGCGCACGACGTCTGCCACTGCTGGGGTGGCGCGGCGGAGACCCTGGAGGCCTCGGTCGCCGATGACGCGCTTGGCCGGTGGGCGGCGGAACTGGGGCTGGGCAAGGAGTCCGCTGAGCTGCGGCAGCGGGGGGCGTACTGGCGCAACGTGTTCAACCCCGCTACCGGGCACATCCAGGCGCGCAGGCTGGATGGTTCCTGGCTCATGCCGTTCGACCCGGCGAGTCAGCAGGGGTTCGCCCAGGGCAGTGCCGCGACCTATGTGTGGATGGTGCCGCAGGACGTCAGCGGGCTGGCCGAAGCCATGGGTGGCAAGGAGAACGCGATACGGCGGCTGGACGAGTTCTTCCTCGGCGGGGGCGGGCCGCTGCGCTACGACCCCGCGAACGAGCCCGGCATCCACGCGCCCTGGCTGTACAACGAGCTCGGTCAGCCTTGGCGGACCCAGGAGACCGTGCGGCGGCTGATGGACACCGTCTACCGCACCGGGCCTGCCGGGCTGCCCGGCAACGACGACCTCGGCACCATGTCCGCCTGGTACGTCTTCGGCGCGCTCGGCCTGTTCCCGCGCACCCCGGGCAGCGCGGAACTCCTGCTGGCCACCCCGTTGTTCCCGCGCGCGCTCATCTCACCCGATGGGCGGACGCCGACCTTGATCGACACCAGCGGCGCTGGGCCGTACACCCTGGCGGTGGCCGTGGACGGTCGCGCGTACCGGGACTGGAAGATCAGCGGACTGCCCAGGAGCCTGCACGTGCGGCGCGGCGAGACCGTGCCCGGATAGGGGAAAAGCGGGCGGAGGTGGAACAGACACCCGCTCGCCGGCGTTGGTTGGCGGTGACCACCGGATACGAGTCCAACCAACAGCGGGAGATCGCAGCAGTGACAGAGAACTTCCTCGGCGGCCGGTTCGACCTCGGCGGCGACCTGCCGATCGGCAGGCTCGGCTACGGCGCCATGCAGATCACCGGCCCCGGCGTGTGGGACTGGCCGGCGGACCGGGCCGGTGCGCTGGCCGTGCTGCGCCGGGCGGTCGAACTGGGCGTCACCTTCATCGACACCGCCGACTCCTACGGCCCGCTGGTCAGCGAGCTGCTGATCGCCGAGGCCCTGCACCCCTACCGGGACGAGTTGACCATCGCCACCAAGGCCGGGTTCACCCGGCAGGGGCCTGGTCAGTGGACCGTGTGCGGCCGTCCCGAGTACCTGACCCAGCAGGTCGAGCTGAGCCTGCGGCACCTGCGCCTGGACCACATCGACCTGATCCAGCTGCACCGCATCGACCCGGCCGTGCCGCTGGCCGACCAGCTGGGCGCGTTCGTGGAGCTGCGGGAGGCGGGCAAGGTCAAGCACATCGGGCTGTCCGAGGTGAGCGTGGCCGAGCTGGCGCAGGCGCGGCAGATCACGCCGATCGTCAGCGTGCAGAACCGGTACAACCTCATCGACCGGGGCAGCGAGGAGCTGCTCGACCACGCGGAGCGGGAGAACATCGCCTTCATCCCGTGGTTCCCGATCGCCACCGGCGACCTGACCAAGCCGGACAGCCCGGTCGCCGCGGTGGCCGCGGAGCTCGGCGCGACCCCGGCGCAGGTGGCGCTGGCCTGGCTGCTCAAGCGGTCGCCGGTGATGCTGCCGATCCCCGGCACGAAGACGGTCTCGCACCTGGAGGACAACCTGGGCGCGGCCACGGTCGAGCTCAGCGACAAGCAGTTCGCGGCGCTGGACGCGATCCGGGACTGAGCCCTCAGCCGCGCGGGTGGTGGATCGGGTTGTCCGTCTCAGCCAGGCGGCGGCCCGATCCGCCCCAGTTCAGCGACACGATCTCCGCCGCGATGGACACCGCCGTCTCCTCCGGCGTGCGCGCGCCCAGGTCCAGCCCGATCGGGGAGGACAGCCTGGCCAGCTCCGGTTCGGTCAAACCCAGTTCCCGCAACCGTTCCAGCCGGTCCTGGTGGGTGCGGCGGCTGCCCATCGCGCCGATGTAGGCGGCCTTGGTGCGCAGCGCCAGCTCCAGCAGCGGCACGTCGAACTTGGGGTCGTGGGTGAGCACGCAGATCACGGTGCGCTCGTCCACCTCGGTCCGGGCCAGGTACTGGTGCGGCCACATCACCACCAGCTCGTCGGCCTCGGGGAAGCGCCGCTTGGTGGCGAAGACCGGGCGGGCGTCGCAGACGGTCACGTGGTAGCCGAGGAACTTGCCGATGCGGGCCACCGCGCCGGCGAAGTCGATGGCGCCGAAGACCAGCATCCGGGGCGGCGGCGCGAAGGACTCCACGAAGACCGACAGCTCGTCGCCGCGCTGCTCGCCGTCCGCGCCGATGTGCAGGAAACCGGTGCTGCCCAAGGCGAGCATGCCCAGGGCGTGGTCCCGGACCGCCTCGTTCAGCCGGGCCGAACCCAGCGCGCCGCCGGTCTCCGCCGGGGTCACCCGCAGGTGCGCGCCCGGGTTGGCGGCGCCGTCGAGCAGGGTGGCCACCGCGACCGGTTCGCTCGACCGGATGGACTCGCCGATGGCCGGGAACTCCGGGAAGTGCTCGGGCGTTACCGGCTGCACGAAGACCTGGAGGGTGCCGCCGCAGGTCAGGCCGACCGCGAACGCGTCGTCATCGCTGACCCCGTAGGTGGCCAGCTCCGGCACGCCGGTCCGCAGCACCTGCTGGGCCAGCTCGTACACCGCGCCCTCCACGCAGCCGCCGGACACGCTGCCCAGCGCCTCGCCCGCCGCGGACACCGCCATCGCCGCACCCGGCTGCCGCGGCGCCGAGTGCCAGGTCCGCACCACCGTGGCCAGCGCGAACGGCTGTCCCTCGCGGTACCAGGCGAGCAGTGGGGCGATCAGTTCGCGCATCGGCCCATTGTGCGCCGCGGGCGGTCAAGAAGTTGTATTTGACTAGGCGGTCCAGAATGGGCATTGTGGACCGTATGGTCAATAACGTTGCGAGCTCGGACGGCCTGGCAGGCAAGCGGGTCGTCGTCACCGGTGGCACCAAGGGAATCGGCGCGGCGATCACCGCGCGACTGGCCGGGGCAGGCGCCTCGGTGGTGGTGGCGGCGCGCTCCGCGCCCGAGTCGCTGCCGGCGAACGTGCACTTCGTCAAGGCCGACCTGGCCACCGAGCCCGGCGTGACCGCGCTGGCCGAGGCCGCGCTGGCCCACCTCGGCGGGGTGGACGTGGTCGTGGACAACGCCGGCGGGGCCGAGCTGGGCACCGGCGCCATTGCCGAGCTGTCCGACCAGCTCTGGGACGACGCCTACCAGCTCAACCTGATGTCCGCGGTGCGGCTGGACCGCGCGCTGCTGCCCGGCATGCTGGAGCGCGGCAGCGGCTCGATCATCCACATCAGCTCGATCGCCGCGCAGCTGGTCCAGCCCCCGCTGACGCACTACGGCGCGGCCAAGGCCGCCCTCAACGCCTACAGCAAGGCGCTGGCCACCGAGGTCGCCCCGCGCGGGGTGCGGGTCAACCGGATCGCCCCCGGCATGATCTGGACCGAGGCGGTGCAGACCTTCGCCCAGCACATCCAGGACACCCAGGGCGTGGACGGGAAGGCGCAGATCGTCGAACTGGTCGGCGGCATCCCGGCAGGCCGGGTCGGCACCCCGGAGGACATCGCCAACGCGGTCGCCTACCTGGCCTCCGACCAGGCCGAGTGGGTGGTCGGCGCGGAGTTCCGGATCGACGGCGGCAGCATCCGCCAGGTGGACTGACCACCGGGATGGCCGCGGAACCCGTTGTGGGGAAACGGGTTCCGCGGCCGCAACCTCAGTGCCCGTAGCGCACGCGCTGGATGTGCACCGGGAGCTTGGGCAGTCCGTCCAACGGGTTGGCCGGGCCGGGGATGATGCCGCCGGCCACGATCTTGTCCAGCACCGCCATGCCCCTGGTCACCTTGCCGAGCACGGTGTAGGCGGGCTTGATGTTGGCGAAGCTGTGCACGATGAAGAACTGGCTGCCGTTGGTGTTCGGCCCGAAGTTGCCCATCGCCACCGTGCCGCGCGGATAGGTCTCCTTGCCGGTGACCTCGTCGTCGAACTTGTAGCCGGGACCGCCCTTCTCCGCCGCCCAGATGTCGCCGCACTGCAGCACGCCGAGGCGGGTGGAGTTGGTCAGCCGCCAGCACTGGGTCTTGTGGTAGAACCGCTGCCGGGTGAGGGAGAGGAAGTTGTGCACCGCGCAGGGCGCGTTCGCCCGGTCCAGCTCCATCACGATCTTGCCGTGGTTGGTGGAGATGGTCACCGTGACCGTGCCCCTGGCCTTCGCCTTCGACCGGGGCGGGCGGACCGGCTTGGCCGCCGGATCCTCCGGGGTGGGAGTGAAGGTGCAGCGAACCGAGCCCCCGGAGACGGTCTCCGGCGCCGCCGCAGCCGCGCCGACCGGCAGCGCGGCCAGCATCGCGGCCACAACAACACCAACTGACCAGCGTTTTCTCATAGCGGTCAACCTAGCCCGGCCCCGGGCCGGAAGAAACCCGGCGAAGCGACCACCTTACGATGACGACCATGAGCTCCACCGGAACCGCGCGGCCGATCGTGTACTACGGAGACCCGGTGCTGCACCGGTCCTGCGCCCCGGTGACCAGCTTCGACGAGGACCTGCGCGCCCTGGTCGCGGACATGTTCGCCTCCATGTACGCCGCCGAGGGGGTCGGCCTGGCCGCCAACCAGATCGGCGTGGACGCCCGCGTCTTCGTCATGGACTGCCCCGACGCCGACGGCAACCCGGTGGTCGCGACCCTGGTCAACCCGGTGCTCACGCTGCCGCCCGCGCCGCGCGAGCTGACCCTGTTCGACGAGGGCTGCCTGTCCGTGCCCGGCCAGCACGCCGAGCTCGCCCGGTCCGAGCACGCCGAGGTCAGCGGCTTCGACGCCGAGGGCAACGCGGTCACCGTGCGCACCAACGGGATCGCCGCCCGCTGCCTCCAGCACGAGGTCGACCACCTGGACGGCCTGCTCTACGTGGACCGGCTGCCGGCCAAGCAGCGCAAGGAGATCCTGACCGAGGCCGGACTGCGCTGATGACCGAGCCCGTCACCGTGGTGGGCATCGGCGCGGACGGCTGGCCCGGCCTCGCCCAGCCCGCCCAGCTGGAAGTGCGCGCCGCGCAGGTGCTGCTGGGCAGCTCCCGCCAGCTCGACCTGGTGCCCGACAAGGTCACCGCCGAACGCGTGGCCTGGCCCTCGCCCATGCTGCCCGCCCTGCCCGGCCTGCTGGAACGCCACCGCGGCCGGCGGATCTGCGTGCTGGCCAGCGGGGACCCGATGTTCTTCGGCGTCGGCTCCACCCTGGCCAGGCTGCTCGGCCCGCAGCGGCTGCGGGTGCTGCCGCACGCCTCCTCGGTCTCGCTGGCCTGCGCCCGGCTGGGCTGGCCGATGGAAGCGGTGGACGTGGTCAGCGCGGTCGGCAGGCCGGTGGAGCTGCTGCACCCGTTCGTGCAGCCGGGACGGCGGGTGCTGGTGCTCAGCGCGGGCGGCGGCACCCCGGCCGAGGTGGCCGCGCTGCTCACCGTGCGCGGCTACGGGCCGAGCAGGCTGACCGTGCTGGAACGCCTGGGCGGCAAGGACGAACGCCTGGTCAGCGGCACCGCGGGCGAGTGGTCGCTGCCGCGCACCGCCGCGCTGAACGTGATCGCGGTGGACTGCGTGGCCGATCCCGGCACCCCGCTGCTGCCCACCGTGCCCGGCCTGCCCGACTCCGCCTTCGACCACGACGGCCAGCTGACCAAACGCGAGGTGCGCGCGCTCACCCTGTCCCGGCTGGCCCCGGTGCCCGGCCAGCTGCTCTGGGACGTCGGCGCCGGGGCGGGCAGCGTGGCCATCGAGTGGTCGCGCACCCATCCCAGCTGCCGGGCGGTCGCGGTGGAACGCGAGCCGGAGCGCGCGGAGCGGATCACCCGCAACGCCTATGCCCTTGGCGTGCCGGGGATCGAGGTCGTCTCAGGCGAGGCGCCGTCCGCTTTGGACGGTCTGGAAGCGCCGTCGGCGGTGTTCGTCGGCGGTGGCGCGACCGGGCCCGGCGTGATCGAGAAGTGCTGGCAGAGCCTGCTGCCCGGCGGGCGGCTGGTGGTCAACGCGGTGACCGTGGAGTCGGAGTCCCTGGTGGCGCAATGGTATGCCCGGCTGGGCGGGGACCTGCTGCGGATGTCGATCAGCCGGGCCGCGCCGGTCGGCGGGTTCACCGCGATGCGACCGATGCTGCCGGTGACCACCTGGGTGGCGACGAAGGAGGAACGGTGACCGTCCACTTCATCGGGGCCGGGCCGGGCGCGGCCGACCTGATCACCGTGCGCGGACAGCGGGTGATCGCCGAGTCGCCGGTCTGCCTGTACGCCGGGTCCCTTGTGCCGCAAGAACTCCTGGCCTGGTGCCCGGCCGGCGCGCGGCTGGTGGACACCGCGAACCTGGACCTGGACCAGATCACCGGGGAGCTGGTCTCCGCGCACGCCAACGGTTTCGACGTGGCCCGCCTGCACTCCGGCGACCCCTCGGTGTACAGCGCGATGGCCGAGCAGATGCGCCGACTGGACGCCGCCGGGGTGCCTTACGACGTGGTCCCCGGCGTGCCCGCCTTCGCCGCCGCCGCGGCCGCGCTGGGCCGGGAGCTGACCGTGCCGGGCGTCGGCCAGACCGTGGTGCTCACCCGCACCTCCGCGCGCGCCACCCCGATGCCGCCGGGGGAGGACCTGGCCACGCTGGGCCAGAGCCGGGCGACGATGGTGCTGCACCTGGCCGTGCAGCGGATCGACGAGGTGGTGGCCGAGCTGCTGCCGAACTACGGGCCGGACTGCCCGGTCGCGGTGGTGGCGCGGGCCAGCAGGGCCGATGAGCTGGTGCTGCGCGGCACGCTGCGGGACATCGCCGCGGCGGTGCGCGCCGCCGGGGTCAAGCGGACCGCGGTGATCGTGGTCGGCGAGGTGCTGACCGCGTCCTCCTTCCCGGACAGCCACCTGTACTCCGCGGACCGCTGCCGCAGCACCGACTGACCCCCCGAACGTTGTCACCGATGCGGGTGAACTGTGCGCCCGTCATCGCACCCGGTCGCCCGGCGCGGCCGGGTGAGGACGCCCACGAACTGGCTGATCTTGCCGGAGTTCCCGGCGGCCACTCGTCGATCGAGTGAAGCTGGGCTGATGTTCGTTGCCCTGCGTAGTGGTGCCTGCACGCCCTGTTCCGACTAATCGGACAATTGGTCCATAGTGTTGGCAGGAAAGGGGTTACCACATGCGCTGGTTGCGACAGGACCTTCGGCACGACCTGGCCGCCTCGCTGGTGGTCTTCCTGGTCGCGGTGCCGTTGTCGCTGGGCATCGCGGTGGCCTCCGGCGCGCCGATCGTGGCCGGGCTGGTGGCCGCGGTGGTGGGCGGCATCCTGGCCGCGGCCTTCGGCGGCTCGCCGCTGCTGGTCAGCGGGCCCGCCGCCGGGCTGACCGTGGTGGTGGCCGGGTTCGTCGACCAGTTCGGCTGGGCGGTCACCTGCGCGATCACCGTGGCGGCCGGGCTGGTGCAGCTGGTGCTCGGGCTGTGCCGGGTGGCCAGGGCGGCGCTGGCCATCTCACCGGCGGTGGTGCACGGGATGCTGGCCGGGATCGGCGTGGTCATCGTGCTCGGCCAGCTGCACGTGCTGCTCGGCGGGCAGCCGGGCACCAGCGCGCTGACCAACCTGCTCGAACTGCCCGGCCAGCTGATCGACATCCACGGACCGGCCGCGCTGATCGGCCTGCTGGTGCTGGGTGTGCTGCTGCTGTGGGGATTCCTGCCCACGGCGGTGCGCAAGGTGCCGGGGCCGCTGGTCGCGGTCCTCGGCGCGACCGTGCTGGCCGAGACCGCCGGGTTACAGCTGGTCCGGGTGGACCTGCCCGACTCCGTGCTGGCCTCGCTGCACCTGCCGAAACTGCCCGGCGGGGAGTGGGGCGCGGTGGTCCTGGCCGTGCTCACCCTGGCGGTCATCGCCAGCGTGGAAAGCCTGCTCTCCGCGGTGGCGGTGGACAAGCTCGGCGGCACCCGCAGCAACCTGGACCGCGAGCTGGTCGGGCAGGGCGTGGCCAACACCGCCTCCGGCCTGCTCGGCGGCCTGCCGGTCACCGGGGTGATCGTGCGCGCCTCCACCAACGTCGCCGCCGGGGCCCGCACCAAGGCCTCCGCGATCCTGCACGGCGTCTGGGTGCTGTTGTTCGTGCTGCTGCTGGCCGGCACGATCGAGCGGATTCCGATGGCCGCGCTGGCCGGGCTGCTGGTGTTCATCGGGCTGCAACTGGTGCGCCCGCAGGACGTGCGGGCGGCCTGGCGGCACGGTGAGGCCTCCCCCTACCTGGCCACCGTGGCCGGCGTGGTGTTCCTGGACCTGTTGCGGGGCGTGCTGATCGGGCTGGCCATCTCAGTGGTGCTGGTGCTGCGCCGGGTGGTCTGGGCCAGGGTGCGGGCCACCGAGACCGCGCCGGGGCACTGGCGGGTGACGGTGGCCGGGACGCTCAGTTTCTTGTCCCTGCCCCGGTTGTCCCGGGTGTTCGCCCAGGTGCCCGATGGGTCCACTGTGGACATCGAGCTGCACGCGGACTACCTGGACCACGCCGCCTACGAGCACCTGTCCTCCTGGCAGCGCCAGCACGAGGACCGCGGCGGCAGGGTCACCGTCGAGGAGGTCGGCGGCGGCCGGAGACCGGTGCTGCCGCGCTGGTTCGCGCCCTGGTCGGACTGGCAGACCGAGGTGCCCAGCCAGCGCGCGGCCTCCCCGCTGGTCACCGGCGTGGCCGAGTACCACCGGCACTCCGCCCCGCTACTCCGCCCCGTGTTCGAGCAGCTCGCGCTGTTGCAGCGCCCGCACGGGCTGTTCCTGACCTGCGCGGACTCCCGGATCGTGCCCAACATGATCACCTCCAGCGGGCCCGGCGACCTGTTCACCGTGCGCAACGTGGGCAACCTGGTGCCCGCCGGGGACGACGGCATCGAGGCCTCGGTGCACGTCGCGGTGGAGGTGCTGCGGGTGCCCACGCTGATGGTCTGCGGCCACTCCGCCTGCGCCGGCATGACCAGCCTGCTCTCCGGCCGCGCCGAACAGGACGACTCGCTCGGCCGCTGGCTGCGCGCCGGACTGCCCAGCCTGCACGCCTTCCGCGCCGGGCACCCGGCAGGCCAGGGCGACGGCGCGGAGGTGGACCGGCTGGCCAGGGTCAACGTCGCGGTGCAGGCCGAGGCGCTGGCCCGGCTGCCCATGGTGCGGACCGCGATCACCGAGGGCCGGTTGCAGGTCATCGGGCTGTTCTTCGACATCGGCCGAGCTCAACTGTCCATTGTGGACCCGGAGACCGGCGGGTTCGTGCCGCTGGCCCCCGACGCCGGCGCGCCCCCGGTCGGCGCGACCGGACGGCAAACAGCGGATTGACGGCCCCCGGCGGCCTGCCTACGCTCGCCTGCTGGGGGAGCGCTTCCCCTTGGCATGCAACGGCTTCGTCCATGAGGGGGAACTGCGCTGTGGCGCGTCCTGAGTTGAGCAAAGCGCTGGCCGGGGTACTGGCCGCGTCGGTGATCACCGGAGTGCTGACCGCACTGCCCGCACACGCGATCAGCGGCGGCACCGCCGCAACCGATGGCGCGCACGGCTACACCGCCTACGTCCGGGTGGGCACCAAGACCTGCTCCGGGGTGCTGGTCGACCAGCAGTGGGTGCTCACCGCCGCCCGCTGCTTCGGCGCGCCCGGCCAGGTCAGGCCCGGCGCACCGGCCGAGCGCACCGTGGTCACGGTCGGCCGCACCAAGCTCGCGCACGGCTCCGGCGAGGTGGTGGAGGTGCAGAGCATCGCCACCCAGACCGGCCGGGACGTGGTCCTGGCCAAGCTCGCCGATCCCGTCGCCGACGTCGCACCGGTCCCGCTGCCCGCTGCGGCCGGCTTCACCACCGGCGAGCAGCTCACCGTCACCGGCTACGGCGCGCTCGCCACGGCCAGTGAGGACGAGGACCGCCTGCACACCGCGGCCTTCGCACTCGGCGCGGTGACCGGCAAGGAGCTTGCCTTCGGCGTGGCCACCCCGGCCGGGGCCGACCTGTGCTCCGCCGACCTGGGCGGCCCGGTGCTGCGCCAGCGCGACGGCGCGCTGGAACTGGGCGGCATCGTCACCTCGGCCAAGCAGCGCGACTGCCTCGGCGAGACCGAGCAGCCCGCGAGCTCCGCCGCCGAACGGGTGGACGACCTGGTCTCCTGGATCAAGGAGAGCGTCACGGCGAGCCGGGCCAACCCGGCCGTGGTGGACAGCGGCATCGTCGAGCTGACCAACAACATCACCGGCGGCTGCCTGTTCGACAACACCATCGCCACCTGCGGCAGCGGCCGCTCCGCCCAGGAGTTCGAGCTGCTCGGCGCCGGTGAGCACAAGCGGCTGCGCAACCTGCACAGCCGCCAGTGCCTGGGCATCGACGGCAACTCGCTGGCCCCGCAGGCCTGCGAGGCGAACAACCCGGCCCAGGGCTGGGCCCTGCTGCCCGGCAAGGGCGGCACCGTGCAGCTGGTCAACCAGCAGCACAAGAAGCCGCTGACCGTGCCCGAGCTGGTCGAGCTGACCAAGCCGGTGCTGCGCACCAACCAGCCCTACGCCTACCAGCTGTGGCGACTGACCGCCAAGGGCAAGGCCAGGCACGACCTGCCGCAGCGCGGTTCGCTCAAGGCCACCAACGAGGGCCTGCCCGACCACTACCTGCGGCACGGCCGCGGCGAGGGCTGGCTGAACCTGATCACCGCGAGCAACCCGGACCTGGACAAGGCCGACGCCACCTTCCGGCTGGTGCCCGGCCTGGCCAACGCCGACTGCTACTCCTTCGAGGCGTCCAACATCCCCGGCGCGTACCTGCGCCACCAGTACGGCCGGGTCCGGCTGGACGACCGTGTCGGTGGCGGCCAGTTCGACGCCGACGCCACCTGGTGCGCCAGGGACGGCCTCAGCGGCACCGGGGTGTCCTTCGCCGCGCTGACCTTCCCGGACAACTACCTGCGGCACATCCGCGGCGAGGTGTGGAGCGCCTACAAGGGCGGCGCCCAGTGGTATGAGAACCCGGCCTTCTTCGAGCCGGACAGCAGCTGGGTGGTCGCGCCGCCGCTCAAGCCCTGACCGCCGCTACCCGGCGACCCGCGCCGCCGCGGGTCGCCGGGTCCCGGCCAGCACCACCACCGCCACCCCGGCCAGCAGCAACGCCATCCCCGGCAGGGCGGCCACCCTGGGCACCTGCCCGAGCCACAGCCAGGCCAGCAGCGCCGCGCCGGGCACCTCCAGCAGGGTGACCAGGCTGATCGTGGTGGCCGAGACCGCGTGCAGCGCGTAGTTGAACATCGAGTGCCCGAGCAGCTGGGCGCCCAGCGCGATGGCCAGGATGGCCAGCCAGGTGGTGTCCGGGAAACCGGCCAGCGGGATGCCCGCGCTCAGGCACACCACCAGCAGCACCAGCGCGCAGGTGGCGTAGCAGATCGTGGTGTAGGTCGTGGTGCTCAGGCTGGTCCGCGCGTGCTCGCCGAGGGCCACGTACCCGGCCGCGGCCATCCCGCCGAGCACCGCGAGCACATCGCCCCACAGCGCGGCGCCGGAAACCTGGAAGTCCGCGCCGGTGGTCCAGGCCGCCCCGGCCACCGCGAGCCCGATGCCCAGCCAGGTGGTCAGCGGCAGCCGTTTGCCCTGTCCCACCGCGATCAGCCCGGCCCACACCGGCTGGGTGCAGCCCAGCGCGATCGAGGTGGCCACCGTGGTCAGCTGCGCGCTGGACATCCAGGTGCCGAAGTGCAGCGCCAGCATCGCCCCGGCCAGCACGCTGTAGCCGCCCTGCCCGCGTTTCTCGCCGCTGACCGCCGCACGCAGTTCGGGGCCGCGGCGGAGCGCGGCGAACGGGGTGAGCAGGCCGACCGCGATCGTGTTGCGCCAGAACGCGATGGCCAGCGCGGGCGCGGCGGCGAAGGCGATCAGCGGGCCGGAGGTGGACACCGCGAGCACGGCGACGATCAGCGCCAGCAGCGGGGCCAGTGGGAGACGATGGGGCACGAACAGCCATCCTCACCGCCGGAGTCCGGTGACGCGAATTGGTAGGAATCGGCGCCGCTACCGCTGGAACGGCACCGCCTGGGACACCTTCAACGGCGGGCGGTACCCGCACATCGACAACGGCTGGGAGCGCTACTCCACCCCGGAGTACCGCAACCGGATCACCGTGGACACCCGCGGCCACCTCTACGTCATCGAGCCGGCTCACCGGCGACTTCGCCGACTACAACCTGATCGTCGGCGGCGGCGAGGGCGTGCGCTACGCCCGCAACACCAACGGCGACCTGTTCCGCTTCACCTACGACAGCGACCGCGACGCCTGGACGCAGCAGGCCAAGCCGAGCGGCGTGGGCTGGCAGATGTTCCGCACCCTGTTCTCCGGTGGGGCGGACACCCTGTACGGGCCAGCCACCACTGGTGAGGGCCATGAGCTGCTCTGGTACCGCTACGAGCCGAGTTCAGCCTGACGGCCGGGCCGGACGCCTGTCGGCTGGCTCGCTGACCGCATCGCATCTCCCGCATGGCCGCCGTCATAACGCCTGGTTATGACGGCGGCCGTCTGTGTGCCCGTCGGCATTCCGCTTGCCTACCTCATTCTCGTGCCGTCCCCCCTTCAAGACAACTGGTCATATTCGCGACACTCTCAAGACGACCGGTCATATTCAATGGGTTAGCGACTGGCGACGAATATGACCGGTCGTCTTGAGGGGAGAGCGACCTTGCCGGACAAAGGGCGAGCCGTCTGGTGGCCGAGTCGGCGGCATCCGCTGAATATGACCGGTCGTCTTGAAGAGGTCAACGGCTGACGGCTCAGTCATCGGAGGTATCACGGCATCGCGCTGATCTATTCCGAATAATGCCGTCCGATCCTGTCAGGGCAAACCCCCTGATCCGCAAGCCAATTCGCCCACTGCTCTGATCAGTCGACGACCACGGACCGTTGACGCATTCTGGTCAGAGATCGTATCTTTCCTGCGCCGCACCACATCGAGCCTCGAGTGGACCTTCCGCCACAGCCATCGAAGGGACTCGACCATGTCCGACTCGCCGTCGCGCCGGGACTTCCTGCGCATCACGGGCGCCGTGGGCGCCGGGATGATGCTGAGCGGGGTCCGGCCGTTCATCGCTCAGGCCGAGGAGGTGGCGCGACCCGAGAACGTCAGTCTGTTGCCGGAAGGTGAGGCGACCAGTCTGTGGTACCCGGCCCCCGCCGACGAGAGCCGGATCATCCAGCAGGGCCTGCCGATCGGCAACGGGCGGCTGGGGGCGCTGGTCGGCTCCGATCCGGCCGATGACGTGCTCTACCTGACCGATGCCACGCTGTGGACCGGGCACCGCAACGACGTCCTCCAGGACGACGGGCAGTTCCCGTACGGGCCCAACGACTTCGGGTCCTTCGGGTTGCTGGCCAAGGTACGGGTGGAGGCAACCGGGCACACCACAGCAGCCGTGACCGACTACCGGCGGCGGCTGGACCTGAGCAACGGGCTGGTCACCAGCGCCTACCGCTACCGGGGCGCGCAGTACCGGCGGGAGACCTACTCCAGCCACCCGGACGACGTGGTGGTGGCGCGGCTGACCCAGCGCGGCGGCGGTGTCCACAGTGGACGGATCCGGCTGGAGGCGACCCGCACCGAGACGGTGGTGGGCGAGCCCGGCAGCCGCACGATCTCGTTGAGCTCGCGGTTCGACAACGGGTTGCGCTATGCCGCGGTGGTCACCGCGTTCAGCGAGACCGGGACGGTCGCGGTGACCGGCAACGAGCTGGTTTTCCGGGACTGCCGGGAGGTGCTGGTCATCGTCTCCGGCGGCACCGACTACCTCGCGGACGCGGCCAAAGGGTTCCGGAACACCGCCATCGACCCGCTGGTGGTGGCGCGGGAGCGGGCGCTGGCCAAGGCGAAGGTGGCCGGGGGCGCGTTGCTGAACACGCACGTGGCCGACTACCAGTCGCTGTACCGGCAGATGACCGTGGACCTCGGTGAGTCCAGCCGGGCCCAGCGGAACCTGGACTCCTGGTCCCGGCTCGCCGTGCGGCACACCAATCCCGGGCAGCCGGACCCGGAGCTGGAGGCCAGCTACCTCCAGTTCGGGCGCTACCTGATGATCACCGGGTCCCGGGACAGCCTGCCGATCAACCTCCAAGGCTTGTGGCTGCACAACAACTCGCCGGACTGGTACGCCGACTACCACACCGACATCAACATCCAGATGAACTACTGGCTGACCGACCGCGCCGGTCTCGGCCGCTGCTTCACCGCACTCGCCGACTACTGCCTGGCCCAGCTGCCCGAGTGGTCGCGGCAGACCCAGCGGCTGTTCAACGATCCGCGCAACCGGTTTCGCAACTCCTCCGGCAAGATCGCCGGGTGGACGGTGGCCTTCTCCACCAACACCAACGGCGGCCTCGGCTGGTGGTGGCACCCCGGCGGCAACGCCTGGCTGTGCCAGTCGCTGTGGGAGCACTACGAGTTCACCCTGGACGCCAAGTACCTGGAGCGGATCTACCCGCTGCTCAAGGGCGCGGCCGAGTTCTGGGCCGCGCGGCTGATCACCGTGACGCACACCTACCCCGACGGCAGCACCCGGGAGGTGCTGGTCGACGACAAGGACTGGTCGCCGGAGCACGGGCCGCAGGACGCGCTCGGCATCAGCTACGCCCAGGAGATCGTCTGGGAGCTGTTCCGCGAGCTCCAGATCGCGGCGGCGAAACTGGGGCGGGACAAGGAGTTCGCGGCGCGGGTCAAGGATCTCCAGTCGCGGCTGTACCTGCCGGAGGTCAGTCCGAAGACCGGCATGCTGCAGGAGTGGATGCACCCGGACGACATCGGCGAGCGCACCCACCGTCACCTGTCCCCGCTGATCGGGTTCTTCCCCGGCGACCACCTGAACCACGACGACACGCCCAAGGCCACCATCGAGGGCATCCGCAAGCTGCTGGAAGTGCGCGGCATGGAGAGCTTCGGCTGGGCCTGCGCCTGGCGGTCCGCCTGCTGGGCCAGGCTCCGCGACGCCGACCGCGCCTACCAGCTGCTGCTCACCGTGATGCGCCCGTCCATCGCCAACGAGAACGGCACCTCGGCCAACTTCTTCGACATGTACCGCAACAACGACCGGGCCATCTTCCAGATCGACGCCAACTTCGGCGCGCCCACCGCGATGCTGGAGATGATCCTGTACTCCCGGCCGGGCGTGGTCGAACTGCTGCCCGCGCTGCCCGGCGCGTGGGCGAAACGGGGCCGGGTCACCGGGGTCGGCGTCAAGGGCGGGTTCGAGGTCGACCTGAGCTGGCGCGACGGCAAGGTCACCACCGCGGTGCTGCGCAGTGTCGGCGGCACCAGCACCGAGGTACGTGCCGGCTCCTGGAAGCGCGTGATCAGCGTGCGGCCCGGCGAGTCCGTCACGATCCGGCCGAGCTGACCCGGGGCGGGCGCCGCGGCCTGCGGCGCCCGGCCCTCGGGTGGCAGGATGCCAGTCGTGACGACGACGGTGCTGGTGCTGGGTGGCACCGGCGAAGCCCGGAAGCTGGCCGCGGCCCTGGCCGGGATCCCTGGGCTGCGGGTGGTGTCCTCGCTGGCCGGGCGGGTGCGGGAGCCGCTGCTGCCCGTCGGTGAGGTGCGTATTGGCGGGTTTGGCGGGGTGGCCGGACTGCGGGAGTGGTTGCGGGACAACGGGGTCGACCTGGTGGTGGATGCCACGCATCCGTTCGCCGCGACCATGACCGGCAACGCCGCCGCCGCGACCGCCGAGCTCGGGCTGCCGCTGCTGGTGCTGCGCAGGCCGGGCTGGACCGAGCAGCCGGGGGACCGCTGGCACTGGGTGTCCTCGATCGCCGAGGCCGCCGAAGCGCTGCCCGCGCTGGGCCGCCGGGTGCTGCTCACCACCGGCCGCCGCGACCTGCCCGCCTTCGCCAAGGCGGACCTGTGGTTCCTCAGCCGCTCGGTCGACCCGCCGGAGGAGCACCCACCGAACGTGACCATCCTGCTGGACCGGGGGCCGTACACAGTGGACGGTGAGCTGAAACTGCTGCGGGCCAACCGGATCGACGTGGTGGTCAGCAAGGACAGCGGTGGCGAGCAGACCGCGGCCAAGCTCACCGCGGCCCGGCGGCTCGGCCTGCCGGTGGTCCTCGTGCGCCGTCCGCCGCTGCCGGCCGCGACCACGGCAGGCACCGTGGCCGCGGCCGTCGAGTGGGTCAGGAGGGGTAGCGGCGAGGGGTGAACACCACCGGCTCGCCGTCGGGGCCGGTGCGGAACCGGGTGGTGGAGGAGCCGACCAGCAGCAGGCAGCGCATGTCCACAGTGGACGGATCGAGGTCGGCCAGGCGGACCACCCGCACCGACTCCTCGGGGCCGCCGACGTCCCGGCCGATCACCACCGGCGTGTCCGGGGACCGGTGCGCCAGCAGGGTTTCCCGGGCCGACTCGACCTGCCAGGTGCGGCTGCGCGAGGCCGGGTTGTAGATCGCGATCACCAGGTCGGCCGCCGCCGCCGCGGCCAGCCGCCGCTCGATGACCTCCCACGGCTTGAGCCGGTCCGACAGCGACAGCACGCAGTAGTCGTGGCCCAGCGGCGCGCCCACCCGGCTGGCCACCGCGTGCGCCGCGGTCAGGCCCGGCAGCACCCGCACCGGCACTCCGGTGAACTGCTCCTCGCCGGCCACCTCCAGCACCGCGCTGGCCATCGCGAACACGCCGGGATCGCCGGAGGAGACCACCGCGACCCGAGACCCGTTCTTGGCCAGGTCCAGCGCGAACGCGGCCCGCTCGGCCTCCACCCGGTTGTCCGAGGGGTGCCGCTGCTGGCGCGGGTTGGGCGGGACTCGGTCCAGGTAGGGGCCGTAGCCGATCAGCTCGTCGGCGGTGGCCAGCGCGTCCTGCGCCTGCGGGGTGAGCCACTCGCGCCCGGCGGGGCCGAGGCCGACCACGACCACCTCGCCAGGGCCGCTGGTCGCCGCGGCCGGGGCGGCCTCGATGGTCTGGTGCGCCTGGCTGGGCAGCAGCGCCAGCGAGAAGTACGGCACGCCTTCGGGGTCCACTTCGGACAGTGGGGCCACCCGCTGCCGGCCGGTGGTCGCCCGCTCCACGTACCAGGCGTCCTCCAGTCGTCCGGCCGCGTGCAACGCCTCGCGCACCACGCCGAAAGTGCGGCCCAGCTTCATGATCGCGGCCGAGTCGGTGGTGGCCAGCCACTCGGCCAGCTCCTCCTGCGGCAGCGTGCCGGGCAGCACGGTGAGCACCTCGTCCCGCTCCACCAGCGGCCGCCCGAGCACCGCGGCGGCCCCGCTCACCGAGGTCACCCCCGGCACCACCTCGGTCGGGAACCGGTGCGCCAGCCGCTTGTGCATGTGCATGTAGGAGCCGTAGAAGAACGGGTCCCCGGCCGCGAGCACCACCACGTCCCTGCCCTCGGACAGGTGCGCGGCAAGGCGTTCCGCGCTCTGCTCGTAGAAGGCGTCGATCTCACCCTGGTAGTCCTCGGTGTCCTCGGTGGTCACCGGGTAGACCAGCTGCTCCTCGATCTGACCAGGGCGCAGGTAGGGCTCGGCGATCGAGCGGGCGATGCTGCGGCCGTGCCGCGCGCTGTGGAACACCACCACGTCCGCCGCGCCGATCAGCCGCGCCGCCTTGACCGTCACCAGCTCCGGGTCGCCAGGGCCCAGCCCGACGCCGTACAGCCGTCCCAGCTCACTCACTCTTCGTCACTCGCAATCGCGTTGATCGCGGCGGCGGTCATCGCGCTGCCGCCCCGCCTGCCCCGCACCACCAGGTACTCCAGCCCCAGCTCGTTGGCGGCCAGGGCCTCCTTCGACTCGGCCGCGCCGATGAACCCCACCGGAATCCCCAGCACCGCCGCGGGTTTTGGCGCGCCACCGGCGATCATCTCCAGCAGGTGGAACAGCGCGGTCGGCGCGTTGCCGATGGCCACCACCGCCCCGCCGAGCTTGTCCCGCAACAACTCCAGCGCCGCCACACTGCGCGTGTTGCCCAGCTCCGCGGCCAGCGCGGGCACCCGGGGATCGCCGAGCAGGCACACCACCTCGTTGTCCGCGGGCAGCCGCCGCCGGGTCACCCCGGCCGCGACCATGTTGGCATCACACAGGATCGGCGCCCCGGCATCGAGTGCGGCCCGTGCCGAGGCGACCACGCCGGGGGAGTAGCCGAGGTCCTCGACCAGGTCGACCATCCCGCAGGCGTGGATCATCCGCACCGCCACCCGCGCCACGTCCGGGGGCAGACCGGTCAGGCCGGCCTCGGCGCGGATGGTGGCGAAGGACCGGCGGTAGATCTCCGCGCCGTCCTTGATGTAGTCGGTCACTACTGCTTCCTCCGGGCCGCGTCGATCGCCGCGGCCGTGTCCTCGTGCCGTTGTCCGTCGACCAGGTAGCCGTCCGCCGTGGCCAGCACGTCGATCGCGCCGCGCGGGCGGCCGCACCGGCGCTCGCAGCCGGAGAAGTGCACCGACCGGCCCGCGCCGCCGAGCAGCCGGGGGGCGTCGGCGCGCACGTCGGCCAGGGCCTTGGCGCAGCCGGGGCGGCCGGTGCAGGCGGTGACCGCGTGCCAGGGCGAGTGCGGGTCGGTGATCAGGCCGTGCCCCAGGGTGATCGGGCGGGGGAGCAGCACGCTGCGCCAGGGGGTGAGGCGGAGGTGCTCGGCGGCGAGCAGGGCCTCGGACTGGGCCGGGTTCAGGCGGCCGAGGGGCACGCCGACCACCAGGCGGCCGTCGGGCAGCGGGCCAGGGGGGAGGGGCTGGGGGCGCGCGGGCTGGACGCGACCGGCGGGGGCGAGGTGACCCAGGGGCACGCCGTGAGCCGGGGGCGTGCCGTGGTCTGGGGGCGCGCCGCGATCCGGGAGCGCGATGTGGCTCGCGGTTTCCGTCGCCAATCGGCGCGTGATCTCCGCGACACCGTCCTCGATCTCCGCCAGCCGCCAGGCCGCCCCGCCCCGCTCGGCCCGCAGCGCCAGGAACTCCGCCGCGGCCCTGGTCACCGCCGCCACCGGATCGCCCGGCCGCAGCCCCGAATCGGCCCCGGCCAGCAACAACGCCCATTCCGCGCCCACCCGGTGCAGCCCGACGTCCGCGCCCAGCCCGCTCACGTCGCCACCCTCGTCCACCGTGACCAGGAACCGGCCCGGCAGCTCGGCCAGCTCCGGCCGCGCACACAGCGCCGCGTCGATCGCGTCGACCAGGCCCTGGGTGTCGGCCAGTGGCGAGGCGATGATGTTGCGCATCCGCTCGTGGGTCAGCGAGGGCAGCAGACCGGCCTCGGCCAGCCGCTCGCCCAGCTCCGGCTCCGAACCGGGGGTCAAGCCTCTGATCTGCACGTTCGCCCGTGAGGTCAGCTCAAGGGAGCCGTCGCCCAGCTCGATCGCGGCCTTGCGCAGCACGGCCAGCCGGTCGGTGGTCAGCGTGCCGCCGGGGATCCGCACCCTGGCCAGCCCGCCGTCCGCGGCGGGGTGCACCTCGATGGCGCCGGGACAGGCGTCCGGGCGCGAGCGATGTGGCGAAGAGGGCACGCGCCGGATGCTACGCGGCGGGTAGGGTCCTCTCCGAACGGTGAACCACGGAGGAAGCCGGTGCGAGTCCGGCGCGGTCCCGCCACTGTCACCAGGCCCGCCTGGGAGCCAGACACTCCGCTCACCGTCCCGACCGATGTGGGGCGCGGACCCCGAGGGATGTGGAGACCGGCGTGATCCTGCTGCTGTCGACCTCTGACACCGACCTGCTCTCGGCGCGCGCGAGCGACGCCGACTACCGGCTGGCCAACCCGGCGCGGCTGCTCGTGGACGACCTGCCCGCCCTGGTCGAGGGCGTGGACCTGGTCGTGGTGCGCATCCTCGGCGGCCGCCGGATGTGGGAAGAAGGCCTGGACTGGTTGCTCGCCGGGCCGCGCCCGGTGGTGGTGCTCGGTGGCGAACAGGCCCCGGACGCCCAGCTGATGGAGCTGTCCACGGTGCCCGGCGGGGTCTGCGCCGAGGCGCACGCCTACCTGGCGCACGGCGGCGCCGGCAACCTGGCGGAGCTGCACAACTTCCTCTCCGACACCGTGCTGCTCACCGGCCTCGGCTTCGCCCCGCCGCAGCCCACCCCGACCTGGGGCGTGCTGGAGCGCACCGCGCGCACCAGCACCGGGCCGGTGGTCGCGGTGCTGTACTACCGGGCGCACCACGTGGCCGGGAACACCGCCTTCGTCGAGGCGCTGGCCGGCGCCATCGAGGACGCGGGCGGGCAGGCGCTGCCGGTGTTCTGCTCCTCGCTGCGCACCGCCGAACCCGAGCTGCTGGCCGAGCTGGGCAAGGCCGACGCGCTGGTGGTCACCGTGCTCGCCGCCGGTGGCACCAAACCCGCCGCGGCCTCCGCCGGTGGCGAGGAGGACGCCTGGGACGTGGGCGCGCTGGCCGCGCTCGATGTGCCCATCCTGCAAGGGCTCTGCCTCACCTCCAGCCGGGAGAGCTGGGCGTCCAACGACGACGGACTGTCCCCTTTGGACACCGCGACCCAGGTGGCCATCCCGGAGTTCGACGGCCGGATCATCACGGTGCCGTTCTCCTTCAAGGAGATCGACCCGGACGGCCTCACCGTGTACGTGGCCGACGCCGAACGGGCCGCGCGGGTGGCCGGGATCGCGGTGAAACACGCCCAGCTGCGGCACATCCCTGCCGCCGAACGGCGGATCGCGCTGATGCTCTCGGCCTACCCGACCAAGCACTCCCGGATCGGCAACGCGGTCGGCCTGGACACCCCGGCCAGCGTGGTCAAGCTGCTCGCGGCCTTGCGGGACAACGGGTACGACATCGGACCCGCCGACGGTGCGGGCGCGCTGCCCGGTGTGGCCGGCCAGGACGGCGACAAGCTGATCCACGCGCTGATCGCCGCCGGTGGCCAGGACGAGAACTGGCTCACCGAAGCCCAGCTCACCGGCAACCCGGTGCGGATCAGCGCGGCCAAGTACCGCGAGTTCTACGACACCCTGCCCGCGGACTTCCGCGCGGAGCTGGAGAACCACTGGGGTCCCGCGCCCGGTGAGCTGTTCGTGGACCGCTCCCAGGACCCCGACGGCGAGATCGTGCTGGCCGCGCTGACCGCGGGCAACGTGGTGGTGATGGTGCAGCCGCCGCGCGGCTTCGGGGAGAACCCGATCGCCATCTACCACGACCCCGACCTGCCGCCCAGCCACCACTACCTGGCCGCCTACCGCTGGCTGGCGCAGGAGTTCGGCGCGCACGCCATGGTGCACGTGGGCAAGCACGGCAACCTGGAATGGCTGCCCGGCAAGACCGTCGGCATGTCCGCCAGCTGCGGCACCGACGCGGCACTGGGCGACATCCCGCTGATCTACCCGTTCCTGGTCAACGACCCCGGCGAGGGCACCCAGGCCAAGCGGCGCGCGCACGCCACCCTGGTCGACCACCTGGTGCCGCCGATGAGCCGCGCGGACAGCTACGGCGACATCGCCCGCCTGGAACAGCTCCTGGACGAGCACTCCAACATCGCCGCGATGGACCCGGCCAAGCTGCCCGCGATCCGCGCGCAGATCTGGACCCTGATCCAGGCCGCCAAGCTCGACCACGACCTCGGCCTGACCGACCGGCCGCACGACGCCGAGTTCGACGACTTCCTGCTGCACGTCGACGGCTGGCTGTGCGAGGTCAAGGACGTGCAGATCCGCGACGGCCTGCACATCCTCGGCGCGGCGCCGGAGGGTGAGGCGCGGATCAACCTGGTGCTGGCCATGATCCAGGCCCGGCAGATGTGGGCCGGACAGGTCGCCGCGCTGCCCGGCATCCGGGAAGCCCTTGGCCTGGTTGAGGATGGCAGCGCCTCGCGCACCGAGACCGACGCGATCGAGGCGCAGGCCCGTGAGCTGGTCGTGGCCATGGAGGCCGGTGGCTGGACCCAGGGCAGCGCCACCGAGGTGGTGCGTTCGGTGCTGGACAAGGACAACGAGGACCTCGCCCGCGTGCTGGAGTTCGCCGCCGCCGAGGTGGTGCCCCGGCTCTCCCGCACCACTGACGAGCTCGGCAACCTGCTGCACGCCCTGGACGGCGGCTACGTCCCGGCCGGGCCGAGCGGATCACCGTTGCGCGGCCTGGTCAACGTGCTGCCCACCGGCCGCAACTTCTACTCCGTCGACCCCAAGGCGGTGCCCAGCAGGCTGGCCTGGGAGACCGGGCAGGCGATGGCGGACTCCCTGCTGGACCGCTACCGCAAGGACACCGGCGAGTGGCCGCCCTCGGTCGGGCTGTCGGTGTGGGGCACCAGCGCGATGCGCACCGCCGGTGACGACATCGCCGAAGTCCTCGCCCTGCTTGGCGTTCGCCCGGTGTGGGACGACCAGTCCCGCCGGGTCAACGGCCTTGAGGTCATCGAGCCGGCCGAGCTGGGCCGCCCGCGCATCGACGTCACGGTGCGGATCTCCGGGTTCTTCCGGGACGCCTTCCCGCACGTGGTCGCACTGCTGGACGACGCGGTCCGGATGGTCGCCGCCCTCGACGAACCGGCCGAGCAGAACTTCGTCCGCGCGCACGCCGAGGCCGACCGGGCCGAGCACGGCGACGAACGCCGCGCCACCATGCGCATCTTCGGCTCCAAGCCCGGCGCGTACGGCGCCGGCCTGCTGCCGCTGATCGACAGCCGGAACTGGCGCGACGACGCCGACCTGGCCGAGGTGTACGCGGTCTGGGGCGGCTACGCCTACGGCCGCGAGCTCGACGGCCTCCCCGCGCGCGGGGACATGGAGTCGGCGTACAAGCGGATCGCGGTGGCCGCCAAGAACGTGGACACCCGCGAGCACGACATCGCCGACTCCGACGACTACTTCCAGTACCACGGCGGCATGGTGGCCACCGTCCGCGCGCTCACCGGCAAGGCCCCCGCCGCCTACATCGGTGACAGCACCCGGCCGGACGCGGTGCGCACCAGGACCCTCAACGAAGAGGTCTCCCGGGTGTTCCGGGCGCGGGTGGTCAACCCGCGCTGGCTGTCCGCGATGCGCCGCCACGGTTACAAGGGCGCCTTCGAGATGGCCGCCACCGTGGACTACCTGTTCGGCTACGACGCCACCACCGGCGTGGTCGCGGACTGGATGTACGAGAAGCTCGCCGAGAGCTACGTGCTGGACGAGGAGAACCACAAGTTCCTCACCGAGGCCAACCCCTGGGCCCTGCACGGCATCGCCGAACGGCTCCTGGAAGCCGCGGAGCGGAAGCTCTGGGAGAGCCCGGAGCAGGCCACCCTGGACGCCCTGCGCGAGGCCTACCTCGCCACCGAGGGCGACCTGGAGGGCGACAGCTAGCGGAGCGGCTGGATTCCCCGGAATGACCACTGGGGAACACCGGGGCGGGCCGCGCGCGGGAGGACCGCGCGCGGCCGCCGCGTTCGCGGGCTGCTGTGTGCAGGTGGTGGCGCACCAGGACGACGACAACCACGGTGTTCCTCACCGCGGGCGAGGGCTGCGCCGCCCCGAGCCCGGATCCGGGGACCCCGCCGCCGTCCTGCCGCCCCGGCCACCCGCTGTGCCGCGAACAGTACTCCGCCTGTCGCAACGGTTCCGGCCCACCGTGGTGCGGGTGCTGGACCCCGGCTACGGCGAGGCGGCGCAGCCGCACGACCACAGCGACCACATGATCACCGCCCGGCTGGCCATCGAGGCCGTGCGCAGGCTGACCGCGCCCGTCCACCTGGTGACCTACCGCGGACAAGCGCGAGCAGTTCCTGGAGTACGCCCAGCACGACCAGCAGGTCGGCGACGCCGCCGGGTACCGCGCCTGGCCGCAACGCCGGTACCACCGGCACTGGGGCGGGGTGAACTGGGCCGGGATCGACGCCGGCGGCCGCGCCCATGCCTTCGCCGTGCCCAACGGCAGGCTGCGCAAGGACACCGAACGGATCGTCAGCCTGGTCCACTCCCGCGGCGACTGGACCGGGCCGTGGACCGATCTCGGCGGCGCACCCGGCCAGCCGGTCGCGGCCCCGGCGTGCAGGACGGCCTGTCCGCCACCACTGGTCCGGAAGGCCGCGTCGAGGTCTTCGCCTGCGCGGTGGACGCCGGACTCGGGGTGCTCAAACGCTGGCGCCAAACGGAACCCGGCGCCGCCCTCCGGCTGGACCCGGACTTCAGCGCCCTGGAGCCCGAGGGTCCGCCCACCGCCACCGGCGGCCGCGTCGTCCACCGCCTGGCCGACGGCAACGCGGGCAAGATCGGCCACACCTGGCGGACCCAGTCCGGCGCCTGGGTTGCACCAGCCCGCGGTGGTGGCCGATCCGAGCGGCCGCACCCACGCCCTGGCGCTCTCCGCCGACGGGCGGCTGTCGCACTGGTGCCGGTCCGCCGCGCGCCAGTGCGCGGGGCGACCCGGCCGAAGTGCTCGAACCCTTTGCCGCACAACGTCTTCAGGTATCCTGCCGCGACGTGAGTCGATGGCGCTTCACGAACTACGGCACGTAGGCCAGTCCGCGCCGATCCCCGGATCGGGCTGTCTCACGGCTCCTGCTAACGCCACCGGAGAGCCGCTACTCTTCGTAACTCGACAAGCTTCGATAGAGTGTATGCCGCGCGGAAGTCGTTCAAACGAGTTAATTCCGCCTTTTTCCGTGCCGATATTTGATAACTTTCCTCCGCGCCGGATCGGCCACGCCTCCATCCAGTGGTTGATCTTTGGCTGCAAGTCTGTGAAACCAGTCTGAAAGGGATTCATCGTGCGGAAGATCCGCAGCATCGGTATCACCCTGATGGCGGCGGCGGCCGCTCTGGCCTCTGCCGGCACGGCAACGGCTGCCACCTCTGACCTCGACGACGACGGCAGCCTGCTCACCAACGTGAGCGTGCTGCCCGTCCAGCTGTGCAACAGCCACATCGACGTCATCGGGCTCACCATCCCGATTGCGACCGAGTACCAGACCGACGAGTGCATCAACGCTCCGGTCGGCAACGACGAGAAGGTCGTGAGCAACCTGGACGCCACCACCGTGGTCCAGGACCCCGAGAAGCTCGCTGACCAGCTGGACAAGTGACCGCCTGACGGGAATCGCCGAGTCTGCTGACGGCAATTCCCGCATGAGGTGGTTGTGCGACTCAACGAATTGCTCGGGCACCAGCACATCGGTGCCCGAGCAATTCGTCATGTCAGGGCCGAGTGGAAATAGCGGAGCCACCGCGCCTGCACTGGACCCTCGGGCGCACAACACGACGTCGAACCACGAGTGATCCCGTGCAGGACGGGCTAGGGCGTGTCCCGCAACCGCCGCAACACCATGGCCAGGTGCAACCGGAACCGCCCCGCGGCCGTGGTCACCGGGAAGCCCAGTTCGGCCTCGGCGTGCGCGAGCCGCGCCGCCACCGAGCTGTGGTGCCGGTGCACCTCGGCCGCGGCCTTGCGCACGGACTCGTGCGCGCACACCGCGGACAGGATGAGCAGCAGGTCCGCGCCCAGCGGCGCCGCGGCCAGCCGGTCCAGCGCGCGCACGTCCGGGATCGTCTCGATGTCCTCGGCGCGCAGTCCCTCGGCGACCGCGGCCAGCGCGCCCAGGTGCTCCCAGCGGCACACCGGCGGATCCCAGGGCAGCGCCCCGGCCAGCCGCACCGCGAGCCGGGCCTGCCGCCAGGAGCGGCGCGCCTCGATCGCGGCCACCTCGCCGCCAACCCCGACCCGCGCGGGTGGCCGCACCTGGTCCAGCTCCGGCGGTTCGGCTAGCAGCACCGCCCGCAGCTGTCCCAGCTCCGCCGACCAGCCGCCCAGCCCGGTCGAGTCACCCGCCACCGCGAGCACCCGCACCCGCGTCCCCGGCGTGAGTCCGAGCAGGTGCAGCGCCCGCGCCCGCTCCGCCTCCCCGGCCCGCTCCGCCAGCACCAGCTCCACCAGCGCCGGATCCCCCAGCTCCGGCAACCCGCCCCTGGCCAGCACCAGCTCCGCGGCGATCGCGAACCGCTCCAGCACCATCTCGTCCATCGGCAGCCCAGCCCCTGGCCGCGCCAGCCAGACCCGTGACCCGTCCGGCAGCTCCCGCGCCCGCGCGCCCTTCGGCGTCGTCACCCCGGCCCGCACGCCGCCAGCCGGATCGGCGGCCAGCGCGAGCCCCCGCTTGGCGGTGCCCAGGCCGACCGGGCATTCGACGAGCTGGGCCGTGGTGGACAGCAGGGTGTCCAGGCCGACCCGGCGGGCGATCAGCGAGTCGAAGAAGGCGATCACGCGCACCTCACCGGCCGCGTCGGCGTCCAACGCGGACAGGCGGAGCAGCAGGCCTTCCACGCCGCCAGCGTAGCCAGCTGGCGGGTCAAGGCCCGGTGACCACCGGCGGTTGGCGGTGGGCGTGGCCCCCGCCTGCCGCGCAGACTTCGATCATGAGCTACCCGATCGACCCCGAACTGGCCACCTGGATCACCATGGTCCCCGAGGCGGACTTCACCGACCCGGCGGCCATCCGCGCCCGGATGCGGGAGATGGCCGACGTGATCCCCTCCTACCAGCCGAAGAACCCGGTCGAGGTGCGCGCGCTGAGCATCCCCGGCCCGGCGGGCGCGCCCGAGGTGGACATCCGGGTCTACACCCCGGCCGCCGCACCCGGCCCGCTGGGCGCGCTGCTGCACATCCACGGCGGCGGCTTCGTCATCGGCGACCTGGACATGGCCGAACGGACCGCGCTGCGGGTGGCCGACGAGGTCGGCGTGGTCGTGGTCGCCATGGACTACCGGCTCGCCCCGGAACACCCTTTCCCAGCGGGCCTGGAGGACTGCTACGCCACCCTGGAGTGGACCGCCAAGCACGCCGCCGAGCTGGGCGTGGACCCGGACCGGATCGCGGTCGGCGGGGAGAGCGCGGGCGGCGGACTGGCCGCGGCGGTCGCGCTGCTGGCCCGCGACCGCGGCGGCCCCGCGCTGGCCTACCAGGCGCTCAACATCCCCGAGCTGGACGACCGGCTGAGCACCCCGTCCATGACCGCCTTCACCGACACCCCGATGTGGCACCGGCCCAACGCCATCCTGAGCTGGGACTTCTACCTCGGCGATGGCAAGCGCGGCACCGAGGAGGTCTCCCCGTACGCCGCCCCGGCTCGCGCCACCGACCTGTCCGGGCTGCCCCCGGCCTTCGTCGCGGTGTGCGAGTTCGACCCACTCCGGGACGAGGGACTCGACTACGCGCAGCGACTGGTCCAGGCCGGAGTGTCCACCGAACTACACCTGTACCCGGGAACCTTCCACGGCTCCTCGTTCGTCGCCGGGGCCGCGGTCACCCTCCGCATGGGCCGGGACCTCACCGACGCGCTCCGGCGTGCACTGCGGGGTGGCCGCGGGTGAACGATCCTTGGTCCCGCACGTTGAACAGGGAGTAGGAGTGGCAGGGTTGGTGTTGCGCTAGGTAGCACCAGCCACAGACACGGAACGGTGGGCAGGATGAGCAGCGAGACCTCCAGGACCGCGACGGCACGCATCGGGGTGACGGGGTTGGCGGTGATGGGCCGCAACCTGGCCCGCAACCTCGCCCGCAACGGCTACCCGGTCGCCGTGCACAACCGGTCGGTGGAGCGGATGAAGAGCCTGGTCGCCGAGCACGGCGAGGAGGGCACCTTCGTCCCGGCGGAGACCCTCGCCGACTTCGTGGACGCGCTGGAGCGCCCGCGGGTGGCGATCGTCATGGTCAAGGCCGGCGGCCCGACCGACGCGGTCATCGACGAGCTGGCCGAGCTGCTCGAACCCGGCGACATCGTGGTGGACTGCGGCAACGCGCACTTCGCCGACACCCGCCGCCGCGAGGCCGCGCTCAAGGAGAAGGGCCTGCACTTCGTCGGCGCCGGCGTCTCCGGCGGCGAGGAGGGCGCGCTGCTCGGCCCCAGCATCATGCCGGGCGGCTCGAAGGAGTCCTATGCGCGGCTCGGGCCGGTGTTCGAGTCCATCGCGGCCACCGTGGACGGGCAGGCCTGCTGCGCGCACGTCGGCCCGGACGGCGCGGGCCACTTCGTGAAGATGGTGCACAACGGCATCGAGTACGCCGACATGCAGCTCATCGCGGAGGCCTACGACCTGCTCCGCGCCGGACTCGGCGCCACCCCCGCGGAGATCGCGGAGATCTTCCGCGGCTGGAACGAGGGCGACCTGGAGTCCTTCCTCATCGAGATCACCGCGGACGTGCTCGCGCACACCGACGCCCGCACCGGCAAGCCGTTCGTGGACGTCGTGCAGGACCAGGCCGAGCAGAAGGGCACCGGCCGCTGGACCGTGCAGAGCGCGCTGGACCTGGGCGTGCCGATCACCGGGATCGCCGAGGCCACCTTCGCCAGGTCCCTGTCCGGGCACGCCGGCCAGCGCGCCGCCGCGGCCGAGGCATTCGGCAGCGAGGCGGGCGCGGGCTGGGTGAAGGACAGTGACCGGGACAGGTTCATCGAGGACGTGCGCAAGGCGCTCTACGCCTCCAAGGTGGTCGCCTACGCCCAGGGCTTCGACCACATCCGCGCGGGCAGCCAGGAGTACGGCTGGGACATCGACCTGGGCGCCACCGCCACCATCTGGCGCGGCGGCTGCATCATCAGGGCCCGGTTCCTGGACCGCATCCGCGAGTCCTACGACGCCAACCCCGATCTGCCCAGCCTGCTGGTCGCCCCGTACTTCGCCGAGGCGGTCTCCAGCGGCGTGGACAGCTGGCGGCGGGTGGTCGTGGACGCGGTCCGCGAGGGCGTGCCGACCCCGGCGTTCTCCTCCTCGCTGGCCTACTACGACGGCCTGCGCCGCGACCGCCTGCCGGCCGCGCTGATCCAGGGCCTGCGGGACAACTTCGGCGCGCACACCTACCGCAGGGTGGACGCCGAGGGCTCCTTCCACACCCGGTGGGCCACGCCGGAGAAGGCCGAACAGGCCGGGTGAGACCACTGCGGGCCGGGTGTCGCCGCGATTCCGGCGACACCCGGTCTGGCGTTCGCCGAAGGACCGGTAATCCGACGTTAGTCGCTGCCGGGAAATCTCCGCGCGCTGTCATCATGAGGTGCAACCCCCGCCGCCGGAAACACCGCGGAGGTTGCCTTGCACACCACTCCGATCACGCGCTCGATTCTCGTCGGCCTGATGAGCCTGGCGCTGATGGCGCTTTCCGTCCTGGTACCGGCCACGGCCAGCGCGCACGGTTACACCAACGGCCCGAACAGCCGGGCCTACTTCTGCAAACTCGGCACCGCCAAGAACTGCGGGCCGATCCAGTGGGAACCACAAAGTGTGGAGGGCCCCAAGGGATTCCCGGCCCGCGGACCCGCTGACGGCAGTATCTGTGCCGGCGGGCTCGGCCAGTTCGCGCAGCTGGACGACCCACGCGGCGGGAGCTGGCCGTCCACCCAGCTGACCAGCGGCGCGAGCCGCACGTTCAGCTGGTACCTGACCGCGCCGCACGCGACCACCTCGTTCAAGTACTTCATCACCAAGAACGGCTGGAACGCCAACGCGAAACTGACCCGCGCCGCACTGGACCCCGCCCCGTTCATCAGTGTCAGCAACGGTGGCGCGCGGCCGCCGAACGCGGTCTCGCACACCGGCACCGTGCCGGCGGGCAAGACCGGCAGGCACCTGATCCTGGCGGTCTGGGACATCGCGGACACCGGAAACGCGTTCTACCAGTGCATCGACGTCACTTTCTGATCAGCGCGCCAACCGTTCCGCATCGCTGAGCAGTTCCAGGGTGAACTCACCGGCCAGCCGCCGCAGCAGGCCGGGTTCCGGGATTTCCGGGCCCGGCCCGCCGGTGCGCTGAGCCAAGGCGGCGCGCAGTAGCGGATGCCAGCGGGCGTCGAAGACGTCCAATGCGTATTCGGCCGCCGCTTCTTTCGAGATCACCGCGCCGGTGGCGATGGTGTGGTGCAGGCGCGGCGGGCCGAGCACCCTGGCCAGCGCCGCCCGATGCGCGGGCACCAGGGGTTTGCCCGATGCCCGGCTGGTGACGCACTGCTGTGCCCAGTCCCGCCAGTGGCCGCGCAACTGGTCCAGGTTCCACTCCCGCAGCCTGTCTGGTTCCGGGTCGAGCCCGAGCCGGTCCGGGGCTGGGCCGCGCACGGTGACTCCCTGTTCCCGCAACACCTTCCACATCACCGGGTTCACGTCGAACCCACGGCCGCGCTTGAAGGAACGGCCGCTGTGCGAGGCCAGCGGCCGGATCCGGGTCACCGGTTTGCCCAGCTCCGCCGCGGGCACGAACGCGCCGTTCATGGTGCCGGGGATGGTTGGGTCCGCCCTGACCAGCGCGCGTCCGGCGGCCGACAGGTTGCCGGCGACGTGCAGCACCCGCAGGCGGCGCAGCTCCCGCTCGCTGAACCCGCCGTCCACCACCGCGATGAAGTCGATGTCGCTGCGCCCGGCCCGCCAGGCGTCCAGCGCGGCCGAGCCGACCAGGTAGCAGCCGGTGATCCGGCCGGGTAGCAGCCGGTCGGCCACGGCCAGGTAGCGGGCGGCGGCGCGTTCGGCTCCGGGATACGGCATCAGCCCAGTGTGCCAGCGAAGCTCACCCGTTCGCCGCTGACCGGCAACCGGCGGGACTTCTCGCGTGGCGCTGGCGCGGGCGCGGCGGCGGTGGCACTGTCGGTTGACGGGACCGCCGAGGCTGGGGAGGACCAACCCGTGTGCGCTGTGGCGATCACCCGGCTCACCACCGAGTACGCGGACAACCCGCTCGGCACCGACGTCCCGCACCCGCGCCTGGCCTGGGTGCTCAGCGCCGAGGTCAACGGCGCGACCCAGTCCGCCTACCAGATCCAGGCCGACCCCGACCCGCGCCGCCTCGCCGAGGGCCGCCCCCGCTGGGACACCGGCCGGATCGCGTCAAGCCGCACCCTGGGCATCCGCTACGACGGCCCGCCGCTGCGCCCCCGCACCCGCTACCACTGGCGGGTCCGGGTCTGGGACGGCGAGAACGGCCCCAGCCCCTGGAGCGCCCCGGCCTGGTGGGAAACGGGCCAGCTGGGCCAACCGTGGTCCGCCAGCTGGATCGGCCCCGCCGCACCACCGCCGCCACCGGCCCTGGACCAGGCGTCCTGGATCGGCGGCCCCGGCTGGACCCTGACCGGGGCCCCGACCGGCTCCCGCTGGTTCCGCGCCACCCTGGACCTCCCGGCCGAGGTCCGCGCCGCCACCCTGGTCGCCACCGCCGACGACGCCCTGAACGTGCACCTGAACGGCCAGGAAGTGTTGTCCGCCAACACTTCCGGCAACGCCTGGACCGCCGCGCACCTGCTCGACGTCACCGAGGAGGTCCGCGCCGCCGGATCCCGGCTCACCGTCGCGGTGGAGGCCGTCAACCGCGGCGGCCCGGCCGGACTGCTGCTGCGCCTGCTCGTCGAGCACACCGACGGCAGCACCCGCGAACTGACCACCGGCGCGGGCTGGCGCGCCACCGGCACCGCGCACCCCCGGTGGACCAGCCCGGCCTTCGACGACTCCGGCTGGCCCGCCGCGGCCGTCCTGGCCCGCTACGGTGAAGGCCCGTGGTCCCGCAACATCACCGTGCCCGCCCCACCGCGCCCGGCCCCGTTGCTGCGCAAGGGCTTCCAGCTCGACCGCCCGGTCACCCGCGCCCGCCTCTACCTCAGCGGCCTGGCCTACTACGACGCCCAGCTCAACGGCCACCGCGTCGGCGACCAGGTCCTGGACCCGGGTTTCACCGGCTACGACAAGACCGTGCTCTACGCCGTGCACGACGTCACCGGCCAGCTCCAGCAAGGTGCGAACCGGCTCGACGTCACGCTGGGCCGCGGTTTCTACGGCATGACCACGATCAACGTCTGGGACTGGCACCTGGCCAAGTGGCACGGCGAGCCCAGACTGCTGGCCCAGCTGGAGATCGAGCACCCCGACGGCGGGCGCACCACCATCGGCTCCGACGGCAGCTGGCGGCTCACCGACAGCCCCACCCGCGCGAACTCCCAGTACTCCGGCGAAACCTACGACGCCCGGCACGTTCCCCAGCACTGGACCGACGCCCAGCTGGTCCCCGCCCCCACCGGGATCCTGCGCGCCCAGCCCAACGAACCGATCCGGATCACCGGGACCATCCGCCCGGCGAGCATCACCGAGCTGCGGCCCGGCGTGCACGTGGCAGACATGGGCCGCACCATGGCCGGCTGGACCAAGATCACCGTGCGGGCCCCGGCCGGCACCCGGATCTCCTTGCTGCACGGGGAGAAGCTCAACCCGGATGGCAGCGTGCAGTCGGTCAACGAGCACGTCAAGGACACCCGCCAGCAGCGCGACGAGTACATCGCCGCGGGCAGCGGCGCGGAGACCTGGGAACCCCGGTTCTGCTACAAGGGTTTCCGCTACGTGCAGATCACCGGGCCGCGGCCGGAGCAGGTGCTGGGGCGGCTGGTGCACAGCGATGTGCCCGAGGTCAGCGAGTTCCGCTGCGCCGAGCCGATGTTCGAGCAGCTGGACCGGATGATGCGCCGCACCATCGCGAACAACCTGCACGCCCTGCCCACCGACACCCCCACGTACGAGAAGAACGGCTGGACCGGCGACGCTCAGGTCGGCGCGCCCAGCATGGCCTACGCCTTCGGCATGCAGCGCCTGTTCGCCAAGTGGGCAGGCGACCTGGCCGACGCCCAGGACAGCGCGGGCCAGGTGCCGGTGATCGTGCCCAACGGCGGCCGCTGGGGCTACCGCCAGCTCGCCCCCACCCCGGAGTGGACCACCGTCTTCCCGTTCCTGGCCAGGGAGCTGCACCGCTGGTACGGCGACGACCGGGTGGCCGCCGAGCACTGGCCGGCGCTCACCCGCTACCTGGACTGGGAGATCAACCGGATGAGCGGCGGCCTGGCGCTGACCGCCCTCGGCGACTTCCTGTCCCCGGACGCGCCCTGGGGCGTGGCCCCCGAGGACAACCGGCTCACCGCCACCGCCTACCTGCACCGCGCGCTGATCGGGGTGGCCGAGATGGGGGAGCTGCTCGGCCACCAGGCCACCGCCACCCGCTACCGCGCGGTCGCCGAGCAGGCCAAGGACACCCTCAACCGCACCTTCCTGCGCGGCGGCCACTACAACAGCGACCGCGACCAGGGCTACCGCCAGACCAGCAACGCCATCCCGCTGGCCTTCGGCCTGGTGCCACCGGAGTCAGTCCAGTCCGTTGTGGACAGTCTCGCGGCAGACATCCGCAAGCGCGGCAACCACCTCAACACCGGCTGCCTCGGCACCAGCGTGCTGCTGCCGGTGCTCACCGCGCACGGCCACGCCGACCTGGCGCACGCGATCGCCGTGCAGCGCACCGAACCCAGCTGGGGCTACTGGATCGAGCAGGGCGCGGACACCATGTGGGAGATGTGGCACAAGGACTCCCGCTCCCGCAACCACTACTTCCAGGGCACCGTCACCCAGTGGCTGTACGAGAACGTGGCGGGCCTGCGCCCACTGGCCAACGGCTACCAACGCATCCTCATCCGCCCGGACGCCAGGGCCGGCGTGGCCTGGGCCCGCACCAGCATCAACACCGTCCGCGGCCGCGCCGCGGTCAGCTGGGCGACCACCCCGACCGGCCTGACCCTCACCGCCACCGTCCCGGTCGGCGCGACCGCGGAGATCCACGTGCCCACCGCCCCGGCCCGCCCCGGCCCCGCCCACCAGGTGACCGCCCCGCCCGGTGCGGTCACCCTGCCCCCCATCCCCGGCCACGCCCCCTACCGCGTCGGCTCCGGCACCTGGACGTTCACCACCGGCTAAGCCATCCCGGTCGCCGGGAACGCGCTGTGCCCCGGCGGCGGTGGCAACGCGAGCAGTTGCCGCGCCACCTCCAGGAACTCCCCGCCCCGGTGCCACATCCGCCGGTCCGGGTCCACCGTGAACGGATCCGCCGCGTCCACGTCCTCCGCCCGCACCCGGTAGGCCAGCGCCTCGGACTCCGAGTACGCCAGCACCGTCTCCCGCACCCCCCGCCAGACCCGGTTGAACATCACCGCGTCCGTGCTGGCCACCTCGTCCCGGATCACGCTCTGCCGGAAGCCCTTGCGCCGCAGCATTTTCATACATTCCGAGACTGATATCGGCCCGGCTCCGTCGTCCTGTCCCATCGTCCTCCCGCCGCCGTGGAGCCCACGATTCTGCCGGGGTGCCAGGGCGCTGACGGCGCTCATCGCTCGATCAGGGGAGGACCGCTGGTCAGCTGCACAACCCGCACGGCCACCGTTGTGCAGCTGCCTACCTGGGTAGCAGGGCGGGAGTGGATTGCGCTTGCCCCGCCGGTCGAGCAGGCTCAGGCGGTGGTGGACATCCCCGAACCCGATCCGCTGGCCAAGTTGTACCAACGGGCCGAGGCCGCGATCCCGCGGATCGCCGAGGACGTGCTGGCCGCCTTCTTCGCCAGGGCCGCCGGCTACCAGCAGCTACCGCCGCAGCTGGTGAGCAGGGAGATCAGCGCCGCGATCGCGCTCAACCTGCGCCTGTACCTGCACTGCCTGCGCGAGCGCCGCCCGCCCCGCCCCGAGGAGCTGACCGAGCAGATCGGCGCCGCCATCCGCCGCGCCCAGCAGGGCGTGCCGCTGGAGGTGGTGCTGGGCACCTACCACATCGCCGCCCAGGTCGGCTGGGAGGCGATGGCCGCCCTGGCCGAGCCGGACGAGCTGCCCGAGCTGCTCTCCAGCGTGCCCGGCCTGCTCGGCTACCTCAGCGTCGCCGTGCCCGCCGTGGCCGCCTCCTACCTGCACGAGCAGCAGACCCTGGACGCCGAACACCGCGAGGCCCGCCGCGCCCTGGTCACCGCCCTGCTCACCGGCGCCCCCGCCGAACCCCTGGCCGAACGCCTCGGCATCCCGCTGTCCGAGACGCACACCGTCCTGCACCTCCGCCTCGGCCCGCCCCCGCAGTCCGACGGCGCCGACCCGCAGCTGGCCGCCAGAACCCTGGTCCGCCGCCTGCAGGCCGAGCTGCCCCCGCACACCCTGGCCGCGGTCAACCACACCGGCGGTGTCCTGCTGCTGCCGGCCAACGACCCGGGCGAGGCTCCCGCCGACGGCCCGGCCACCGCCCTGGCTCTGTCCGAACGCCTGCACCTGGCCGCGGGCACCGCCCTGCTCACCGGCATCGCCACCGCCGCCACCCGCGCGGCCATCCCCGCCGCCGTGCAGCAGGCCACCGACATCTCCGACCTGGCCACCCGCCTCGGCCGCCCACCCGGCGCCTACCAGCTCGACGACGTCCTGCTGGAGTACCAGCTCTGCCGCCCGGGCCCCGGCCGGGAACGCCTGCACCGCATCCTGGACGAGCTCACCCAGCACCAGGACCTGCTCTGGACCCTGCGCGTCTTCCTGGCCAGCGGCCACAACCGGCACCGGGCCGCCGCCGAGCTGCACATCCACCGCAACACCCTGAACCACCGCCTGCGCCGGATAGCCACCCTCACCGGCCACAGCCCAGCCGACCCAGCGGGCGCCCGGATCCTGGCCGCGGCACTCACCGTCCGCGACTTCGCACCCCGCTAGCTCACCACCCCGAACTCCAGCAGCACCCGCCCCTCCGCGATCGCCCCGGACGCCCGCAGCTCAAGCCCACCTGCAGCCCCGAGCTCCACCAACTCCGCGACACTGCGTTCCTTGCCGCCAAAGCACATCAACATGAACAAGCTCATCGCCGTCCCAGTCCCGTCCTCCCAGGCGGGCTCGATCACCAGCACAGTCCCGTTGTCCCCAGCGGCCTCCCGGCACCGCCGCAGAATCTGCCGGGCCCGCTCGTCGTCCCAGTCATGCACGATGTCGGACAGCACATAGGCATCCGCCCCCGCGGGCAACGGATCGAAGAAGCTCCCCGCCACCGCCGAAGCCCGATCCCCAAGCCCCGCAGCGACAAACCGCTCGCTCGCGGCCGCGGCCGTCGGCGTCAGATCCACCACCCGCCCCCGAACCCCGGGATGCGCCAGCAGGATCTCCGCCAGCACATACCCGTCGCCCCCGCCCACATCCACGATCTCCCCGAACCGCCCCCAGTCGAACCGCTCCGCGATCTGCCCCGCCTGCACCCGGAACCGCCAGTTCATCTGCGCGTCAAAGGACTTCCGCAACTCCGGGCGTGCGTCCAGGTCCGCCCAGAACTCCCGCCCGTACCGCTTCGCATAAGCGGGAGTGCCGTCCCGCACGGTCTCCAGCAGCTCCACGAACGCCAGCTCCGCCCGGCCACCGGCACAGTTGATGTCCAGCAGCGTCTTGAACCGCTCCGGCCCCAGCTGCGCACCCAGCTCCGTCGGCCGGTAACGCCCGGACTCCACCGCGAAAACCCCCACCGCGACCAGGTGGTCGAGCAACCGCCGCAAGGCCAGCACAGAAGTCCCGGTCTCCGAAGCCAGCCGCTCCACGGAAGCCCCCGCGGCCCCAGTCCGTTCGACCAGTCCCAGCGTCGCCGCCACCCGGATCGCCATCGGCGTAGCCAGATCCGCCAAGGCCATGATTGATCGCTCACTCATCAGCCAAGGCTAGATGTCGCGACGCTCGCTTCGGGCAGGGTGACTGGTTCGCAAGGGCAGAAGTTCTCCCCGGGCAGCCTCGGCGAGTACCGCCATCGGCCAATCGGGTGAGATCGTGTTGGAGCCGCCGACGGTCTGCGCCAAGGACGCCGTCGACCGGCTCGACTGCTGGGAGGGGGAGCCGACGATGCGCGCACAGCAAGCCGGAACTCCTTCCTGGGCCTGCGGTCACTCCGTCCACAGTGGACAGTGCTGCCCGCGGTCGAACTGGGGGAACACCACATCCAGGACAGCCGGACCGACCCGGGCGGGCCTGCGATGAGCTTCCAACTGGTCAACGCACCCCCAGGAGGGACCACGATGGTGGTAGCCGACAACATCCGTGACCACGCCGTGCTCAGCGAGGAAGAGGTCACCCTGCTCCGCCTGCTCTCGACCGGACTGCCGATCGACGCGGTCGCGCGCAGGCTCGAGCTCTCCGAGCGCACCGTGCGCAGGCGCACCCGCGCCATGTGCAACCAGCTCGGCTTCTCCAGCTCCATCCAGGTCATCGTGTGGGCGGTGCGCCGGGGTCTGGTGTGAGGGTCGCGGCGGCCAGCGGCCCTACTTCCCTGGGAAGTTCGCCATCGTCATCTCCACCACCCGGCGCAGCTCCGCCGGCCCCACTCCGTCGGCCGCGTGCACCGCCATCCCCTGGCTGACCACCATCACCAGCCGCGCCAGCGCCGCCGCGTCCGCCGACTCCGGCAGGTCACCCTCCTCCTGGGCCCGCGCGAACCGCTCCCGCAACCGCACCTCGGCCGCCATCCGCTCCGCCGACACCGCCGCCCGCACCCCGTCCGACGCGCTACCGGTGACCAGCGCGCCCTGCACCACCAGGCACCCGCGCGGACGGCCGGCCGCGGTCACCGTGTCCACCGTGCCGTAGAGCAGCCGCTCGGCCGTGGCCCGCGCCGTCGGCTGTTGCAGGGCCTCGTTGACGTGCCGCGCCGGGCCCTCGGCGTAGCGCTCCAGCGCCTTGCGGAACAGCGACTCCTTGTTGCCGTAGGCCGCGTACAGGCTGGGCCGGTTGATGCCCATGGCCGCGGTCAGGTCGGACATTGCCGCACCCTCGTAGCCGTGCCGCCAGAAGACCTCCAGCGCCCGGTCCAGCGCCTGGTCGACGTCGAATTCCCGGGGCCGCCCGATCGCCATCACCGCCTCCTTCAGTACCAGCCGATACTGTACTCTGCGCTGGTCAGGCGAGGGCCAGCTCGGCAACCACCATCCGGTGATCCGAGCCACCCAGCGTGTGCTCGCCCACCGACACCCCGCGCAGCCCCGCCCCGTGCAGCACGTGGTCCAGCTGCATCACCGGCGGCACCCACCACCCCGAAGGCCAGGTCGGCGCCCACCCACGACCCAGCTCCGCGTGCGTGTCCACCAGCCCGGCGTCCAGCAGCCCGCGCATCGAGGCGTGATCCAGCGTGGCGTTGAAGTCGCCCAGCATCACCACATCCGGCCCGGCCGCCACCCGCAACGCGGCCAGATCCCGGCCCCACTTCTCCGCGTCCCCCAACGGGTACAGCGTGTGCACCCCCACCAGCCGGACCGCCCGCCCGCCGACCTCCACCTTGGCCACGGTCTGCCCCCAGGTCGTCGGCGCGGCCAGCAACCCACCCCCGTGCAGCGGCAACCGCGAGTAGATCGAGGTGTCCTCCTCCGGGTGCAGCTCCTGGTACGGCAACGCCTCGTCGATCCCGGCCGCGGCCAGCGACCGCACCCCGGCCCCCGGAAGTTCCTGCACCGCAAGCACATCCAGCCGCTCGGTGCGCACCAGCTCCACCAGCGCCGCCGCGTCCACCCGCCCAACCAGGGCGTTGATCGTGCCCACCCGCAGCCGCACCGCCCCCACCGCACCGCCGTCCGGCACAAACCGCGGCACCAGCACCACCAATTGCACCACCGCCAGCCCCGCGGCCAGCCAGGCGGCCTTCATCCGCAACACCCCGAACACCACCGCCAGCAACACGGTCCCCGCCGCCACCAGCGGAAAACCGGCCATCGGCAGCGCGAGCACATTCCCGTCGTCCAGCCCAGCCACCCGCACCAGCACCAGCCCCACCACCGGAGCCAGCGCCGCCCACCCCAGCCACGCGACCACCCGCCGCCGCGGCCGAACATCAACAACGGTCATGCCGAAAGTCTGCCCGAGCACCCCGGCCCGCCATCGCGCTCCCCGCCCGCACCCACGCGACCCCGCGCCCGCCGCCTCCCCGCCGCCTGCCGCCGCCAGCCCACCAGCCCGCTCGCCGTCCGCCGTCCGCCCGCGCCGCCAGCCCGCCAGCTCTCCCGCCGCCCGCCCGCTCGCGCCGCCAGTCCGCCCGCCGCCGCCTCCCCGCCGTCCGCCACCCCGCCCGCCAGCCCGCACTCGCGCCGCGCGCCGGTTCCGGACCAAATTCGGACAGTTCCCCGGACAGACCCTTTTCCCGGCCCGGCGGGACATGGCATGGTCGCTCTGACTCCGACAACGTTGTCAGCGAGGGGGCGGAACCGTGTCACCATCTCCCGGCAGAACCGTCGCGCGAATACTGGCCGTCGCGCTGCTCGCCGGTGGGCTGCTCGCCCCGGCCACCGCGGCCGCCCAGCCGGTGGCCGACCCGACCACGCTGGTCAACCCGTTCGTCGGCACCCAGAACTTCGGCAACACCTTCCCCGGCGCCAGCGCGCCCTTCGGCATGGTCCAGATCAGCCCGGACACCGGCGGCCAGGGCGGCTACGACTACAAGCAGGACCAGATCCACGGGTTCAGCCAGACCCACCTCTCCGGCGTCGGCTGCGGGGTGGCCGGCGAGCTGCCGATCATGCCCACCACCGGGCCGGTCGACTCGGTCGAGCACACCGGCTACCGCTCGAAGTACTCCCACGCCGACGAGGAGGCCAAGCCCGGCTACTACCGGGTCGGGCTCTCCCGCTACGGCGTCAACGCCGAACTGACCGCCACCGAGCGCACCGGCTGGCAGCGCTACACCTTCCCGGCCACCGCCGCGGCCAACGTGCTGTTCAACACCGGCAAGGCCAACCAGGGCGTGCACGACTCGGAGATCCACGTCGTCGGCGACCGCACCCTGGAGGGCCGGGTCCGCGCAGGCGGGTTCTGCGCGGGCAAGGACGACCACACCGTCTACTTCACCGCCAGCTTCGACCGCCCGTTCACCGCCTTCGGCACCTGGCGCGGCACCACCAAACGCCCGGACACCAGGGACGCCGCGGGCGCGGGCGGCAACGGCGCCTGGGTCACCTTCGACGCCACCGCCGACCGGGACGTGGTGGTCAAGGTCGGCCTGTCCTACACCGGCGTGGACGGCGCCCGCCGCAACCTGACCGCGGAGACCGCCGACGCGCACGACTTCGACGCCGTCCGCGCCAAGCTGCACCAGTCCTGGGTGCAGCGGCTGCGCTCGGTCAGTGTCGGCGGCGGCAGCACCGAACGGCAGACCGCGTTCTACACCGCGCTCTACCACTCACTGCTGCACCCGAACCTGGCAGGCGACGTCGACGGCAAGTACCTCGGCTTCGACGACAAGGTGCGCACCGCCACCGACTTCACCCCGTACCAGAACCTGTCGCTGTGGGACACCTACCGCCCGCAGAACCAGCTGCTGGAGATGCTGGAACCCCAGGTGGCCCGCGATGTCGCGCTGTCCGTGCTGGCCGCCGGCCGCGACGGCGGCTGGCTGCCGCGCTGGGCACTGGCCAACAGCGAGACCAACATCATGACCGGCGACCCGGTCACCCCGTTCCTGGTCGAGGCCTGGTCCAAGGGCCTGCTCGCCGGGCACGAGCGCGAGGCGTATGCCTTGCTGCGCAAGAACGCCACCGCCACCCCGCCCGCCAACTCCGTCTACAATGGACGGTCCGGCGCGGACTACTACAACACCCGCGGCTACATCCCCTCCGGCCTCAAGCTCGGCGTGGACTGCGCGCACAAGGGCGGCGACAACGACTGCGCGCACCCCGCCTCGGCGACCATGGAGTACGCCGCCGCGGACGCCGCGCTCGCTCTGCTCGCCGACGCCCTCGGCGAACGCGCCGACGCGCGCATGTTCGCCGACCGCGGCCAGTGGTACCGCAACCTGTGGGACAAGGGCATCAGCCAGTTCCGCCCGCGCACCAAGGACGGCACCTGGCTCACCCCCTACGACCCGGTCGGCGCCGCACACCAGTTCCACGAGGGCGGCGCGCACCAGTACCAGTGGCTGGTCCCGCAGGACCCGGCCGGACTGGTCGAGCTGATGGGCGGCCGCAAGGCCACCGAGCAGCGCCTGGACCGCTTCTTCGCCTACGACAAGCTGTTGCGCGACCCGGCAGGCACCGCCCGCAAGGACTGGATCACCGATCCCTACGACTACTACGGCAAACCCACCTACAACCCGAACAACGAGCCTGACCTGCACGCGCCGTACATGTACCTGTGGGCAGGCGCCCCGGCCAAGACCGCGACCGTGGTCCGCGCCGCGATGACCCTGTTCACCACCGGCCCGGACGGTATGACCGGCAACGACGACCTGGGCACCATGTCCGCCTGGTACGTCTTCTCCAGCCTCGGCCTCTACCCGACGATGAGCGGCGCCAACTTCCTGGCGCTGTCCAGCCCGCAGTTCCCTGCCGCCACCGTGCGCATCGGCGACTGGGGCGGCCGCCAGGGCGGCACGCTCACCGTCACCGCGCCCGGCGCCAGCGACACCAACCGCTACGTGCAGCGGGTGGCGCTGAACGACCGCCCGGTCGGCAAGACCTGGCTGTCCTGGGCCGACCTCGCCCGCGGCGGCAACCTGGCGCACACCCTGGGCAGCACCCCCTCCGACTGGGGCACCAGCCGCCAGGACGAGCCGCCCTCGATCAACCGCGCCGCGGGCGATCTCCGGCACCACGTGGACGCCTCGCTGCGCCAGCCCACCGCGGTGCTGCCCACCTCGGCGGGCAGCCAGCAGACGAGCCTGCCGCTGGACGTGCTCGGCCAGTCCCCAGGCGTCATCGCCGCCCAGGTCCGCGCCACCGCCCCGGCTGGCTGGCGGATCGACGCCCCGGCCGCGCCGATCTTCCTGCGCTCCACCCGACTGCCCACCCAGGAGACCGTGCCGCTGACGCTCACCGTCCCCGCGGCCGCCCCGGTCGGCAAGTACCCGGTGGTGGTGCGCGTGGAAGCCCTCGGCGGCAACAAGGTCGTCCGCGAGCTGACCGTCGAGCTGCGCGCCGCCGCGACCTGCGCGAGCACCAGCGGAACCCAGTGCGCGGTGGAGCTGAAGACCTTCGCCGACCACGACGGCACCGCCACCGTGACCGCCTCCGCCGAAGGCAACTTCGACGGCAGCGGCTGGAGCTACGACGCCGCCCTGCTGCCACCGGCGGGCCCGGTCACCTGGGCCGGCACCACCTACACCGCCCCGAACGCGGCCGGTGCCGAACCCAACTTCGTCGAGGCCCGCGGCCAGGCCCTGCTGCTCCCCGAAGGCAGGCGCAGCAGCCTGAAAGTGGTCTCCGCCAGCCACAACGGCCCGGTCACCGCACCGGTGACCCTCCGCTACGCCGACGGCACCACCGAGGACGTCGCCATCTCCGTCGGCGACTGGGCGGGCTCCACCCCAGCGGGCACCGTGGTGCTGCTGGAGATGCCACACCGCATCAAGGCGGGCACCGGCATCGACGGCCCACCGGTCCGCCTGTTCGGCCAGACCGTGCCGCTCAACCCGGCCAAGTCACTTCGTTCGATCAGCCTCCCCAACGATCCGAGGGTCGAGCTGTACGCCCTGACCCTGTCCTGATGCTCACTCGCCACCTCCGTGCAGCACGTCCAGGATCTGCTGCCCGTAGTTGGCCAGCTTCGCCTCGCCGACACCGCTGATGCCGCCGAGCGCCTCCAGGGTCGCCGGGCGCTCGACGGCCACGGTGCGCAGCGTGGCGTCGTGGAAGATCACGTACGCCGGTTTGCCCAGCTCCTTGGCCAGCGCGCCGCGCCAGGCCCGCAGCTGCTCGAACACTGGCACCGCCTCCGCCGGCAGATCGACCACAGCTGCGGCCTTCTTCGCCTTGGCCTGGCTGGACTTGCTCGCCGGGCGCTCCGGCTCCCGGCGCAGCATCACCTCGCGCTGCTTGCTCAGCACCTGCCCGCTGGCCTCGGTGAGCACCAGCGTGCCGTAGTCGCCCTCCACCGCCAGCAGTCCCTGCGCCAGCAGCTGCCGGACCACCGCCCGCCACTCCTGTTCGTGCAGGTCGGCGCCGATGCCGAAAACGGTCAGCGAGTCGTGGTCGTGCTCGATGACCTTCGCCGTCTTCTTGCCCAGCAGGATGTCCACCACCTGACCGGCGCCGAACTTCTGGTTCCGCTCCCGCTTGAGCCGGTACACCGTGGAGAGCAGCTTCTGCGCCGCGACCGTGCCGTCCCAGGACTCCGCCGGGTTCAGGCAGGTGTCGCAGTTGCCGCAAGGCTGGCCCTGCTGGCCGAAGTAGTTGAGCAGCTGCACCCGGCGGCACTCCACCGTCTCGCACAGCGCGAGCATCGCGTTGAGGTGCTGGGCCAGCTTGCGGCGGTGCGCCTCGTCGCCCTCGGAGGTGTCGATCATCTTCCGCTGCTGCACCACGTCCTGCAGCCCGTAGGCCAGCCAGGCCGTGGACGGCAGCCCGTCGCGCCCGGCCCGGCCGGTCTCCTGGTAGTAGCCCTCCACCGACTTGGGCAGGTCCAGGTGCGCGACGAAGCGGACGTCGGGCTTGTCGATGCCCATGCCGAAGGCGATGGTGGCCACCACGATCAGCCCGTCCTCGCGCAGGAACCGGGACTGGTTGCGCGCCCTGGTCGCCGAGTCCAGCCCCGCGTGATAGGGCACCGCCTCGAAACCGTTGGCGGAGAGGAACTCCGCGGTCTTGTCCACCGAGGCCCGGGACAGGCAGTACACGATGCCCGCGTCGCCCTTGTGCTCGTTGCCGAGCAGCTCCAGCAGCTGCCGCTTCGGGTCGTTCTTGGCCACGATCCGGTACTGGATGTTGGGCCGGTCGAAGCTGGCCACGAAATGCCTGGCCTCGGTCAGGTTCAACCGGGTGGCGATCTCGCCGTGGGTGGCCTTGGTCGCGGTGGCGGTCAGCGCGATCCTCGGCACGTCCGGCCACCGCTCGTGCAGCTCGGACAGGCCCAGGTAGTCCGGCCGGAAGTCGTGCCCCCACTGGGACACGCAGTGCGCCTCGTCGATGGCGAACAGCGACACCCGGCCGCGGTCGAGCAACCGCATGGTCGACTCCAGCCGCAGCCGTTCCGGCGCCAGGTACAGCAGGTCCAGCTCCCCGGCCAGGAACAGCGACTCCACCAGCTGGCGCTCATCCGGCAGCTGCGTGGAGTTGAGGAACCCGGCTCGCACCCCGGCCGCGGTCAGCGCGTCCACCTGGTCCTGCATCAACGCGATCAGCGGCGAGACCACCACCCCGACCCCCGGCCGCACCAGGGCGGGAATCTGGTAGCACAACGACTTCCCGCCACCGGTGGGCATGAGCACGAGCGCGTCCCCGCCCGCCACCACGTGCTCGATGATCGCCTGCTGCTCACCGCGGAAGGAGTCGTAACCGAAGACCCGCCGCAGCACCTGCGTCGCGTCTGCCACGTCCGATCCGGTCTCCGTCGAAGTCACGCGGCCGAGGTTACCGATCCCCGCCGACAGGCCGTGCCGCACCGGGTTCCGAACGGGTGCACCAGGGCAGTGACCGACCGTGAGTTTCCGCTCGGCCACCCCGGTTGACCTGGTGCTGGCAGGAGATCCGGCGCTGGAAAAGCCACTGCACGGGTGTCCCCGTCGGTGTCTGCCGCGAGTCAGGCCTGCCCGACGAAGACGGCCTTGTCCTTGCCGAACCCCGGCTGGAACGCCAGCTGCAGCTCGCCCGGCTGTCCAGGCCGGTGCCGCAGGGACCGTTGAAGTCGGTGACCGACTTGGCGTCGCGGCCGTCGAACTGGGCGTCGGTCGGCCCGAGCAGCAGGCCGGTCCGCACCGGCTCCTCGGTGCCGTTGACCACGGTGACGCTGAACTTCACCGCACGGTCCACTGTGGACGGTGCGGCGTACTTGTCCGGCTTGCCCGCGACGGGCTTGGCCACCTCGACGGCCAGCCCGTCCGGCCAGGTGTAGCGTTTGCCGCAGGTCGGCGTCTCCGCGGGTGGCGGGTGGTCGGCGGGTTTCGTCCTGGCCGGGTCGCCTTCGCTGACCTGACCCTGGTTCGTGTGCCCCGCAACGCCTCGTCCAGGGCTTTCACCGCGGCCGCCTGCACATGGTCGCTCCCTGCGTGCGAAGTTGTGCCCGGACCTCGCGCGGTGACGGAAAGTCGTTAGCCCCCAGCACCTTCGTTCACCACTACAGGTGAGCTGGGGCAACGAACCAGGGAAGCGGCGGTCACGACTGGGCCACCGCGTAACGTTGCCCGCGGAGCTCGAGAAGCCGGAGTGCGACATGGTCAGCGAGGCGAACACGGGCCGGGACCGGCGGCGGGTCCGGGACGGCGAGGCAGGCTGCCCCATCACCCAGGTGGCGGCCGGGCACTGGTCCGTCCGTGGCCTCGCCGAGGGCCGCACCGTGCTGCGCAGCACCGAGACCCGCCAGGCCGGGCTCGCCGTGGAACGGATGGACAAGCTGCCCAGCGGCCTGCGCCGTCCCGTCCTCTACCGCGACGGTCCCGAGCACCGCGAGCACCGACGCCAGACCGCCCGGTTCTTCACCCCGCGCCGGGTCGAGCAGCACTACCGGCCGCTGATGCGCCGGGTGGTGCAGGAGCAGCTCGCCGTGCTGCGCCGGGCGGGCAGCGCCGACCTGAGCAGGCTCAGCTTCCAGCTCGCGCTCCAGGTGGTCGCCGAGGTCGTCGGCCTCACCGACAGCAGGCCCGGCATCGACCGGCGGCTGGAGGCGTTCTTCCCGGCCGCCCCGCCCGGGTTCCTGCGGCTCAACCTGGCCTGGCTGCGGTTCCACCTCGGCGACGTCCGACCGGCCGTGCGCGCCCGCCGCCGGGAACGCCGGGACGACCTGATCTCGCACCTGATCGACGAGGGCTGCCGGGACAGCGAGATCCTCGGTGAATGCCTGACCTTCGCCGCCGCGGGCATGGTCACCACCAGGGAGTTCATCAACCTGGCCGCCTGGCACCTGCTCGCCGACGCGGACCTGGGGCAGCGCTACCGCACCGCTGCGGAGCCGGAGCGGCTGGCGCTGCTGCACGAGCTGCTCCGCCTGGAACCGGTGGTCAGCAGGCTCAGCCGCCGCACCACCGCCCCGATCGAGCTGACCGGGGTCACCATCCCGGCCGGTGACCTGGTGGACGTCGAGGTCAGCGCCACCAACGTGGACCCGGCCGCGGTCGGCGACCACCCGGCCGACATCCGCCCGGGTCGCGGGCTTGCTGACGGGGCCTCGCCGGTGGCGCTGGCCTTCGGCGACGGCCCGCACCGCTGCCCCGGCGCGCACATCGCGATGCTGGAGAGCGACCTGTTCCTGCACGCCCTGCTCAACCAGCCAGGGATCACCCTGGAGAGCGGCCCGACGGTGGCCTACCGGCCGGAGATCGCCGCCTACGAGCTCCGTGGCCTGCGCGTTTCACTGCGGGGATGCTGAGGCTCCACCCGCACGGGGGAGGAGGACTACGGTCGGAACCGGGTCTAGGTGGGAGAGGGACGTTGGCAGGATCGCCCTGGGCGGGACGACTGGGACTGAACGTCGACGCGCTGCGCGCCGTCGCGGGGGTGCCGGACACCCCCGCGCCACGGCGGGAGAGCGGCGCCGCGCCGCTGCCGCCGGTGTTCGAGGGACTCGGCCCGCACGCGGGCGCGGTCGCGGTGGCGGTGGCCGTGCTCGGCCCGGAGGCGCCACTGGGCGACACCGCGGCGCTGGCCCAGCTGAGCCTGCCCGCCACCCTGGCCGCGGTGGACGTGCTGACCGCGGCCGGCGTGCTGGTCAACCGGGTGCCGCTGTCCTTCCGCGAGCCGGACACCGCCGAGACCGTCCTGGGCGGGCTCCCGGTGGGCGCGCGGATCACCGTGCGGCTGCGCGCGGCGGAGATGCTGCGCGCGCTGCCCGGCGCGGCCGAACGCACCGCCGACCAGCTGGTGCGGATCGGCTCGGTCGGCCTGGACTGGGCGGCGGACGCGCTGTGCGCCGCCTCCGCGCAGGCGCTGGACCGGGGGGACTGGCGGGCGGCGGTGGAGTACCTGCGGCACGCGCTGGCCGAACCGATGCCGGTGGCCGAGCGGGTTGCGCACACCCAGCAGCTGGCCGCGATGCTCACCGAGACCGACCCGCTGGCCGCCCTCACCTGCCTGCTGCGGGAGCTGCGGCGGGAGGACACCGCCGTCGATGTCACCGCCACCACCGGGTTGCTGCGGCGGCTGGCGACCAGGCTGCCGAGCACCCAGGACGCGCTGCGCCTGTTCGACGAGGCCGCCGACCGGCTGCACCAGCACGATCCGCCGGCCGCGATCCGGTTGCAGCTCACCAGGGCCGGGTTCGCGCTGTTCCGGCCCGGCGGGACCACCCGGCTGAGCGGGCTGGCGGACTGGCTGGCCGAGGCCGACCTGGCCGATCCGCCGGCGCGCCGGGGTCTGGCCGCGGTGCGGGCCTGCCTGGCGGCGCTGCGCGAACCGCGCGCGGGTAACGCGGTCGAGCTGGCCACCGCGGTGCTGGCCGAGGCCGACCCGCGGCATGAATGGGACGCCTGCTGGCTCGCGCTCTCGGCACTGCTGCTCGCCGGGGACGACGCGGCCACCGAACGCGCCTGCCGCGAGCTGGACACCGCCCTGCCGGTCGAGGGCGCCGAGATCCAGCGCTTCGGCTGTGAGCTGACCCGGGCGTACTACCTGCGGCGTCAGGGAAACCTGCGCGACACAGTGTCCACATTGGACTCATTGCTGACCGCGTGCGCGGCGTACGGCCTGGCCCGCGACCATCCGATCGTGGCCACCGCCGCGGCCAACCTGGCAGAGACCCTGGTGCACACCGGAGCGCTGCGCCGGGCCGAACATTTGCTCACCGAGTACCGCCTCGACGCCGACACCGGCGCCTCGATGTGCGTGCTGCGCGGCCGGGGCGCGGTCGCCGCGGCCAACGGCGACCTGGACGCGGCGTTGACGGCGCAACTGGACTGCGGCAGGCACGTCACCGGCTGGGCCGAGCTCAACGCCGAGTTCCTGCCCTGGCGCTTCGAGGCGGTGCGCACCCTGCTCCGCGCCGACCGCCACGACGAGGCCCAAGCCCTGGCCGAGGCCGACCAGACCGCCGCCGCGGCCTGGGACACCCCGCGCGCCCTCGGCTTCGCCACCTACGCCCGCGCGCTGACCAGCGACGGCCCCCAGCGAATCGCCCTGCTCACCGAGGCCGCCAGCCTGCTGGCCGCCGCGGGCACCGCCCTCGCCGAGGCCCACGCCCGCCACGACCTGGCCCAAGCCCACCGCCAAGCAGGCTCCCCGGCAGCAGCGGAACCCCACCTGGCCCGCGCCCGCGAACTAGCCGCCCACTGCGGCGCCACCCTGAGCACCCCCGACCCGGCCGACCGCCCCGTCCTCACCCCGCAGGAACGACGCATCGCCCGCCGGGTCGCCCGCGGCCACACCAACGCCCAGATTGCCGACGAGCTGACCCTGGCCCGCCGCACCGTCGAGTTCCACCTCTCCAGCGTCTACCGCAAACTGGGCATCACCGGCCGCCGCGACCTGGCCGCCTGGACCGGCCCGGAACTCGACTAGCCCGTGCGCCGGACGTCGCCGGCGTGACATCGGAAACCCGGCCTAGGACGCCCGGTCCCGCACCAGCCGGAACGCCTCGATGTACTTCGGCAGCTCCCGCCGGGCCGCCTCCAGCCTCGGCTGGTCGATGTCCAGCGCGGGCGTCCGCCCACCGGGGATCAACCAGTCCGCGGCCGACTCTCGCGACTCCGCGTCGGCACAGCGCAGCAACAGGCACACCGAGTCCAGCGTCCGCACCAGCTCATCCACGATCACCGCCGCCTGCGCCGGCTCAAGCGCGAGCCGCCCATCGGCCGCCAGTCGCAGGAAAAGATCGCCGGCCAGCCCGCCGTACCCGGTGTCGCTGCCAGCCATCCGCCGCCTCCCGCCGATCACACCACCCGGAAGTCCACTACCTCCGCCGCCCCGCCCGACAGCCCCCACTGCCAAATCTGCCCCCACCCCCAGTCGACCTTGCCCGCAAGCACACTCCCGGTCCGCCACACCTTCGAGTGAACCCCCATTCGCGCCTGGGCACGCGCCTCCATCAAACCCCCAGCTCAGCTAACCTACAACCCAACCGGAGCACGCGCTCCGCAAGTCCCCGCCCCCATTTCCCCGCCAAGATCAAGACAGAAAGGAACCGAATCACTGTTTCCCGCGTTGCGCGAAAGAAGAGCGGCGCCCCCGCGCGGCACCCACCCCCGCGACGCCCTCAAGCCTCCCTCGACCCAGCACCCCAACCGAAGCGGGAGCGGAAGCGATCCAACCGACCACGAAGGAGGCAGTCCACCCGACCAGAGCGGAAGCGGCTCGACGGCAGCGGCGAAGCACCGGTCGACGGCAGCGCCGGACCGCCAGGCCGCGCGGCAGCGGACCACCGGGTCGCACGCCGATGCCGCAGAAGCATGGAGCGAGGCGGAAGCACGGGACGAGCCCGAGCATGGCGCGAGTCCGCAGCCGCGGAGAGCATGGCAGGAACCGGCCCGCCGCGTTGCCCGTTCCCACGGCCGCGGATCTACTGGCAGCCATGACCCGAACCGTCGTCGTCGCACTCCTGTCCGCGGCCCTGCTCACCGCGTGCGGGAACCCGGCACCCCCGACCTCGCCCACACCACCCCAGGCCCCCGCGTCCTCGGCGAGCGGTGCCGCGACTTCCGAGAGTTCCGCGACCGCACAACACCTGCTGGAGCTCGAGGTGACCGGCTCGGCCACTCTCTCCACCGTCACCTTCACCCTCGACGGGAAGGTCAGCGAGGAGGAGTCGGTGAAACTGCCGTGGCGTAAAACCGTCACGGTCCCGTTCGGAAGCGGACGCCACGAGTGGAAGCTGACCATGCAGCACACCGGCGGAACCATGTCCGCGACCGCCACGGTCAACGGAAAGCTCGTGACGCGCACCGGTGGCGGCGGCTCGCCCGGCACCAAGAACACCGCCAACCTGTCCGGCAGCTTCACGGACTGACCGGCCGCCCCGAGCCCCGCCGGTAGCCGCTGCGGTACCGCCCGCCGCTGTTCGCCGTCCGCGCCGGCGTTTGCCGCCGCGGCCCCCGCTAGCTGCCGCTTCACTGTTCGCCACCGCGGCTGCCCGTTCCCGCCACCGCTGCCACCCGGCGCCGTTCGCGCCTGCTCGCGACCCTTCGCCGTCGCGCCGCGCCTTGTCGCCTTGCCGTAACGCGTTCGCTCGCCGTCGCGGCCAGGCCGGGTTGTCCCTCGGCCGCGGCGACCGCGCCCGCGTTGGAGCCAGGGGGCAGACGGGCCGCCACCGCCCCGCCACGCCAATCCCGATCACCCGCCCCGCGCTCCGCGTGACCTGCGCGCCCCGCCGCAACCCGCCTGCGGGCTTGTGGCGACCGGATCCGGCCGGGTCGTAAGTTACTGCGCATGCAGCCCGAGCCCCCGTCCGACGTGTGGATCGGTCGTGAGGCGGAACTCGCCGTGTTCCGGTCCGCCGTGGAGAACCTTGGTCGCGGTACCGGCGCGGTGGTGTGGGTTGAGGGGGAGCCGGGGATTGGGAAGTCGGCGTTGGTGGCGCGGGGGCTGGAGGTGGCGCGGGCGGCCGGGTACGGCGTGCTGGCCGGGGTCGCCGATCCGATGTCGCAGCGGTCGCCGTTGCGGGTGATGTTGGACCTGTTGCAGGTCGGGCCGCGGTCGGCTGATCCGCGGCGGGCGCGGATCGCGGCGGCGTTGCGGGAGCGGCGGCTGGGGTTGCTGGAGGCGACGGACGTCGGGTGGGTGGAGATCGAGCTGCTGGTGGGGCTGGTGGACGAGTTGTGCACCGCCGGGCCGACCGTGCTCGTGGTGGATGACCTCCAGTACCTCGACGAGGCCTCCTTCCTGATGTGGCACCGGCTGGTGACCGCGGTCGACCAGCTTCCGCTCCTGCTCGTCACCACCTGCCGGCCGGTGCCGCGCCGCCGCGAGGTCCAGGACCTGCGTGCCGCCCTGGCGCGGCGGGGGCATCCGCTGCTGGTGCTGGAGCCGCTCGCGGACGGGCAGGCCGCGGCGTTGCTGGCGGGGTTGCCTGGGCTGGGGGAGCTGCCTGCGGCGGTGCGGGATCGGTTGCGGGAGCTCGCGTTGGGCAATCCGCTCTACCTGCGGGAGCTGGCTGACGCGGCACGGCGCAGCGGCGCCTCGGGGCGGGGGGCGCGGTTGCCGAGCTCGTTCGCGGAGGCGTTGACCGGGCGGTTGCGGGTGGTGCCGGAAGGGTCGGCGGAGATCCTGCGGATGGCCGCGTTGCTGGGCGGGCGGTTCGCGGTCACCGAGGTCGCGGTGCTGATGCGGCGGCCGGCCGCGGAGCTGGTGCTGGGGCTGCAGGACGCGCTGGCCGCGGGGATCGTGGTGGACGCCGGCAGCCACATGGCGTTCCGGCATCCGCTGATCCGGCAGGCGCTCTACGACGGCATGCCCGCCGCGCTGCGGGCCGCCCTGCACCGGGAGGCGGCGCAGACGCTGGCCGACTCCGGTGGCGGGGCGCTGCGGGTGGCCGAGCAGCTGCTCGCCTCCGGGCAGCCGGGGGATGCCTGGGCGCGGGAGTGGCTGGCCGGCACGGCGATCGCGCTGGCCGCGCACGCGCCGGAGATCGCGATCGAGCTGCTCTGCCGCGATGTGGACCAGGCCGTGGTCGAGGACGAGCACGGTGAGGCCCTGCTCGTGGTGCTCGCCTGGGTGCTGCTCGGCGTCGCCCGCCACGACGAGGCGGTGGTGCGGGCGCGGCAGGGCCTGGCCGCGGCGAGCCGGACCGGGCACCGGGCCGAGATGTACTTCGTGCTGGTGCGGGCGTTGTTCAGCCTGGGCCGCAACACCGAGGCGGTGGAGGCGGTGCGGCGTGCGCTCGCCCGCACCGACCTGCCGGTGGCCTGGCGGGCCCGGTTGCTCGGGTCGCTGGCCATGTACCAGCGGGCGGGGGAGGGCGATGTCGAGGCGGCCGATCGGACCGCGCGGCAGGCGCTGCACATGGCCGAGAGCGTCGGCGACTCCTTCGGCACCGCCTACGCGCTGACCGTGCTGTGGGTCAACCAGTCCGTCCGCCGTGACCACCTCGCCGCGCTGGCCAGTCTCGACCGGGCGCTGGAGGTGTTGCGCGCCGGACCGGACCACACCGACCTGCTGGCCTTCGCCCAGGACGCGCGGATCTTCACCCTGCAGAACCTCGCCCGCTGGCCGGAAGCCGCGGCCGCGCTGCGCCAGGAACGCGACGGCGGCGTGCGGGGGTCCGCCGCGGTCAGGCCGGGGGTGACCACGGCGGTGCTGCGGTACTGGCTCGGCGAGTGGGCGGACGCCCGCGCCGAGCTCGACCCGGAGCACCTGACCGGGGTTGGCTTCACCTACTCAGGGCTGCGCGAACCCGGGCCGTCACTGCTGTGGCATGGGGTGGCCGCGCTGATCGCCGCCCGCCAGGACCACCGCGAGGCCGCCCGCGCGCACCTGCGCGACGGCGCCGCCCTGTCGGTCAGCACCATCGGCGACCGGGAGAACCAGGACTTCCTCATCGCCGCGCGCAGCGTGGTGCTGGAACAGGACGGCGACCCGCGCGCGGCCATGACCACCCTGGCCGGCACGCTGCTGGACCGGCGGCCCGGCGAGATGTCGCTGATCCACCAGTGGCTGCCCGACCTGCTCCGTCTCGCCCTGGCCAACGAGGAGCCGGACACCGCCCGCGCCGCGCTGGCCGCCTGCCGCGCCGAGGCCGGCGCGGAGTCCGCACCCGGCCGCGCCGCCGCGGCTTTGCTGCGCTGCCAAGGACTTCTCGACGGTGACCCGGTGCCGCTGCGCGCCGCCGTCGATCATTACCGCGCCACCGGTCCCGCGGTCGAGCTGGCCGCGGCACTGGAGGACCTGGCCACCGTGCTCGCCGCGACCGGGGAGCACGCCGAGGCCAGGGAGGCGCTGCACGAGGCGGTCACCCGCTACGGCGAGCTCGGCGCCGAATGGGACATCCGCCGCGCCGAGGGCAGGCTCCGCGAACACGGGGTCCGCCGGGGGGTGCGCGGCCGCCGCGCCGCACGCGAGCTGACCGGCTGGGACGCGCTGACCCCCACCGAACTGCGCATCGCCGAGCTCGTCGCCGACGGCCAGTCCACCCCCGGCATCGCCGCCGGACTGTTCCTGTCCCCCCGGACCGTGCAGACCCACATCTCGCACATCCTGGGCAAGCTCGGCATGCGCGGCCGGGTGGAGATCGCCAGGGAGGTCTTCCGCCGCCGCGCCGGCTGACCCGGCCGGATGACGAGGCACGTCGTCCACAGGTCGCCACCGCAGGTATCCGCAGGTTGCCCTCGCGCACCAGCGGAGTTGCCCGTGCGGACCACGGTCAGTGCAGGTCAACCCACTTCCGCGGGGACACCGTCAGGTGGCCGATGTCTCCTGCGTCACTCAGGGTGAGGATTGGCGGTGTTGGCCCACCACGTACGGGGAGAACGCAGTGGAAGCAATCCGCGTCGCGGTCTACGCACCAGATCCACTCACCGCCGCCGGCCTCTCCGGCACGCTGCGCGCCTGCGCCGAGATGGCGGTCGAGGAAGGCCTGCAGTCGCCACGCGCCGACGTCCGGGTGGTCGCCGCCGACGCGCTGACCCCCGAGCTGCTCTCGCTGCTGCGCCGGGCGGCCAACAACGGTGGCGTACCGGTTGTACTGGTGGTCAACCAGTTGGAGGAGTCCGAACTGCTCGCGGCGGTGGAATGCCGGGTGGTCGCGGTGCTGCCCAGGGCGGCGGCCACCGGTGACCGGCTGCTGCACGGGGTCCGCGCGGCCGCGGCGGGCGGCGGGGTGCTGCCGCCGGCGATGCTCGGCGAGCTGCTCAAGCACGTGGAGCGACTGCAACGGGAACTGTTGGCGCCCAAGGGCATGAACGCCGCGGGGCTGAGTCCGCGCGAGGTCGACGTGCTGCGGTTGATGGCCGACGGCTGGGACACCGCGGAGATCGCCACCCGGCTCTGCTACTCCGAGCGGACCGTGAAGAACGTGATCTCCGGTGTCACCCAGCGGCTGAAGCTGAAGAACCGGCCGCACGCGGTGGCCTACGCGATGCGCGCCGGGATGATCTGACCCCGGCGCGGCGGGTGATGAGGGCCTCACCCGCCGCCGAGCCGGACGCGTCAGTCCTTGACGATGTTCTTGACCGCGTCCTTCGCCTTCTCCACACCCTGCTTCAGGTCGCCCTTGGCCTGGTCGCCACGGCCCTCGGCCTCCATGCCCTCGTCATCGGTGGCACGGCCGGTGGCTTCCTTGATCTTTCCCTTGACCTGGTCGGCCTTGGCGTCGATCTTGTCTCCGGTGCTCATATGTCAGCTCCCCTGCTAGACAGCGGGTGTACGTGCAGCAGGATGCCCACCCCGGGCCGGTTCAACCCTGGATGTCGCGGCCGCGGGCGAGCCGCAGGCTGAGCCCGAGGAAGACCAGCACGTAGCCGAGGAGCACCAGCACCGCGACCGGCGCGCTGGTCACATCCACCACCAACATCGCCACTCCGCCACTCGAACCCTGTGGCCGCGCGCCCAGTTCCGCCGCGATCGCGCCGCCGCTCGGCCCGATCAGCAGGGTCTGCACCGCCTTGACCGCGGGCAGTGCGAAGGTCAGCCCGTTGACCGCGTTCTCCAGCGCCAGCAACCACACCAGGCCGACGGCCAGGCCGGTGCCGGCGCTGCGGAAGGCCGAGGCGAGGAAGAAGCCGAGCGTCGCGCAGGCCAGGCCGAGCAGCCAGCAGGCGCCGATCCCGGCGAGCACGGTGAGCGGATCGGGGAAGACCACCGGCCCGCTCTCCACCCCGGCCATGACCAGGCGCAGCAACGAGCTGAACACGAAGGTGGCCAGCACGATGCCCAGCACGGCCACCGCCATGGTCAGGAACTTCGCCAGCAGCACCGCCATCCGGCCAGGCCCCTGGGTGAACAGCGGGCCCCAGGTGTGCCACCGGTACTCCCCGCCCATCAGCACCGCGCCCAAGATCACCATGATCGCGCCGCCGAACATCGGGAAGGACATGAGCGTGTTGGCCACCAGGCTTTCCGGCAGCAGGTTGCGCAGCATCGCGCCGGCCTGCTCCGGGTTCGCCGCCGCACTGCCGGACTGGGTGCGGTAGACGATGTAGGGCACGGTGGAGGTGAACAGCAGGGTCTGCGCCAGCCAGCAGCCGCCGAGCAGCCAGGCGGCCGGGCGCCTGCGGATGGCGAGCAGCTCCGAGCGCAGCGCGGCGGTCATGACGGCACCCCCGCCGGCTCCTCGTCCACGGTGAGCTCCAGGAAGACCTCTTCCAGCGAATGGCGCACCGCACGCAGGTGGGTCACCGTCACCTCCGCCAGCACCAGCTCCCGGTTCAGCGCGCCGATGAGCTCCACCGGCGCGCTGACCAGCAGGTCCTCCCCCTCCTGCCGGACAGAGCGGACCGAGGGATGCCGCCGCAGCACCTCGGCCGCGCGCTGCCGGGGACTCGCCGTGATCACCAGTCGCCCAGCGTCCAGCGAGGAGGTGAGTTCGGCGACGCTGCCCTCGGCGATCAGCCGCCCCTGCTGGATCACGCCCACCCGGTCGCACACCTGCTCCACCTCGCCGAGCAGATGACTGGACAGCAGCACCGTGCGTCCGGCCGAGCCGAGCGAGCGGATCAGGTCCCGCATGGCGGCCATGCCCGACGGGTCCATGCCGTTGGTCGGCTCGTCCAGGATCAGCAGTTCGCAGTCCTTCAGCAGCGCCGCCGCGATGCCCAGCCGCTGCTTCATGCCCTGCGAGTAGGCGCGGAACCGGTCACCGCCCCGCTCCGCCAGCTCGACCTGGGTGAGCACCCGCTCCACCCGGGAGTCGGGCATGCCGCAGGACCGGGCCAGCACGCGCAGGTTGTCCCGGCCGGACAGGTGCGGGTAGAAGGCCGGATACTCGATCAGCGCGCCGATCCCGGCCAGCCCGCGCGGATTCCCCGGCGCTTCACCGAGCACGGACGCGTGCCCGGCGGTGGGCCGGATGAGCCCCATCAGCATGCGCATGGTGGTGGTCTTGCCCGCGCCGTTGCGGCCGAGGAACCCGTAGACCTCACCGCGGCGCACCCGCAGGTCCAGATCGACGACGGCGGTCTGTCCGCCCGGATATCGCTTGGTCAGCTTCTCCGTGACAATCGCGTGTTCAGACATGGTTTTCCCCCCTGACTACCAGGCCATGGTACGCACGGTCGCCGTGCCGTTACCGGGAAACGAACCTGCTAGAACTGGGCGGCACACCACGTGATCCAGGGGGGACACAGATGCGCACCGACGTCATGAGACTTGCCGCCGCCGCGGGCGGCCATCCCGACGACCTCGCCGCACTCATCGACGACCTCGGCCCCGGCCGCTGCGCCGAGATCGCCACCGACGAGATCGCCTTCCGCCTCGACCCGCCACGCCTGGACCCCGGCACGGAGATTGAGATCCAGCTGCTGTTCGGCCACCGCGACACCACCACCGCCTGCCTGGTCACGGTCGCCGGCTCCGGCGCCACCCACACCACTGGCCGGTCCGCGACCCCGCACGCCACCATCGGCCAGCAGCTCGGGGAAGTGATCCGTCAGCTCCTCGGCCCCCGCGGCGCGGCCGGTCCGGCCACCCGCCAGGTGGAACTGCGCGACTCCGGCGACATCGCCTCCTTCCGCCGCCCGCCGGTCTGGTTCGCCGTCACCCAGCGCCTTCTGTCCACAATGGACCATCGCGATGAGGTGACGCTGACCGAGCTGGCCAGCCGCTACGAGTCGGACAAGTGGGGCATCCACCGCTACACCCAGCACTACCCGCGCTACTTCGAGCCGTTGCGCGACCGCCCGCTGACCGTCCTGGAGATCGGCATCGGCGGATTCGCCGACCCCGCCGCCGGCGGTTGTTCGCTGCGCATGTGGAAGCACTACTTCCCGCGCGCCACCATCTACGGCGTCGACGTGCACGACAAGACTCCCCATGCGCGCCAACGCATCCACACCCTGCGCGCCGACCAGTCCGACCCCGGGGCGCTGCTGGCGGTGGTGGCCAGGACCGGCCCGCCGGACATCGTGATCGACGACGGCAGCCACCGCGTCGAGGACGTGCTGACCACTTTCCACACGCTGTTCCCGCACCTCCGCGACGGCGGCTACTACGCCATCGAAGACCTGCAAACCTCCTACTGGCCCCGATTCGGCGGCACCAGCGCGGAGCCCGACGCGCCGCACACCAGCCTCGGCTTCCTGAAGTCGCTGGTCGACGGCCTCAACCACGAGGAGATCCTGCCCGGCGGCCGCCGGTCCACGCCGACGGACCAGCAGATCAGGAGCCTGCACTTCCACCACAACCTGGCGGTGATCGAGAAGGGCGTGAACCTGGAGGGCGGGGGACCGGACTGGGTGCGCTTCGGCCCGAAGTGAGCGCGGGCGCGGTGGCCTTGACCACCCATGGGAATCTCCCCGCGCCGCCCGCGTTGTCCCTGGTGTGACGGTACGACTCTCCGTGCTCGACCGGTCGAGCACCAGGCAGGGCCAGAGTGACGCGCGGGCGTTGCGGGACACCGTGCGGTTCGCGCGGCAGGCCGAGGAGCTGGGGTATCACCGGTTCTGGGTTTCCGAGCACCACAGTGTGCCGGGGCTGGCCGGGTCGGCGCCGACGGTGCTGGCCGCGGCGGTGGCGGCGGCCACCGAGCGGATCCGGGTGGGCACCGGCGGGGTGATGCTGCCCAACCACCGGCCGTTGGTGGTGGCCGAGCAGTTCGGGGTGCTGGAGGCGTTGTACCCGGGGCGGATCGACATGGGGCTGGGGCGTTCGGTCGGGTTCACCAACGGGGTGCGGCGGGCACTGGGACAGGACAAGGAGGCCGCGGACGCCTTCGCCGACCAGCTGGGTGAGCTGCTCGGGTACTTCACCGGGGACCAGTCGGCGCACCCCGGCGTGCACGCCCGGCCGGGGGAGGGGATGGCGGTCTCGCCGTTCCTGCTGGCGACCGGGGCGGGGGCGGAGATCGCGGCCGCGTTCGGGCTGCCGCTGGTGGTGGGCGGACCGCGCTCGACCGAGGCGATTGCCCGGTACCGCAACGCTTTCCGGCCTTCGGAGTGGGCGCGGGAGCCGTATGTGGTGGTCGCCGCGACAGTCGCGGTGGCGGAGTCCACCGAGCAGGCCCGGCGGCTGTTGCTGCCCGAGGCGTGGTCCACCGCGCACTCGCGGACCCGGGGAGTGTTCCCGCCGCTGCGCTCGCCGGAGGAGGTGCTGGCCCTGGAGCTGACCGCCCGTGAACGCACGTTGCTGGAGGAGGCGCTGCGCGGGCAGATCCATGGCACCGCGGCGGAGGTGGCGGCCGCGCTGGGCGAGTTGGTGGAACGGACGGGGGCGGACGAGGTGCTGGTGACCATGAGCACCTACGACCGGGCGGACATGCTGGAGTCGTACCGTCAGCTGGCGGAGCTGGCACGGCTCGACGGTCCGGCGGCTCACGGGGCGGACTCGATCAGGCGGAAGAACGCCGACTCGAGGTCGGCGTCCGCGGCGAGGCCGTCCAGCGTGCCCTGATAGCGGATCCGGCCGGAGACCAGCACCGCCACCCGGTCGCAGGTGTGCGCCACCTCGGGCAGCTGGTGGCTGGAGACCAGCACCGCCCGTCCCTGCCCGGCCATGGCACGGATCAGGCCGCGCATGTCCCGGATGCCTACCGGGTCGAGGCCGTTGGCCGGTTCGTCCAGGATCAGCATCGGTGGGTCGCTGAGCAGGGCGATCGCGATGCCCAGGCGCCACCGCATGCCCAGGGAGTAGTTGCCGGCCTTGCGATCGGCGTGCGCGCGCAGGTCCAGCTGATCCAGCACGGCGTCCACCCGGCTCAGCGGCACCCCGCGCAGCTTCGCGTGCGACTCCAGGTGCTGCCTGCCGGTCAGGAACGGCCACAGCCCTGGGTGGTCGAGCAGCACACCGATGTCGCGCAGGTCGCAGCGCCGCCACGGTCTTCCCCGGACCGAGACGCTGCCGCCGTCGGCCCGCCGGAGCCCGGCGATGATGCTGAGCAGCGTGGTCTTGCCCGCGCCGTTCGGTCCGATCAGTCCGGTGACCGCGCCCGCGGGCACCTCGAGGGACACCCCGTGCAGCACCGTCGTGCCGTGGTATGCCTTGACCACGTCCGTGGTCGCCAGAGCCGCGTTCATCCTCAGACCTCCTTGCGCTTCAACACAACGCAGGCCAGCCCCACCGCGACGGCCGCGACCGCCAGGGACAGCCCCATGGCCGCGAACACCGGGCTGACCGCCAGCAGCGGGCTGTCCCTGTCCAGTGGTGTGCCGCTGGAGTGCACCTCGCCGAAGGGCAGCATCGAGCGCAGCGGCCAGCCGAAGGGGTTCAGGTACCAGATCGACTTGTCCCCGGTCAGCGCGCCGGACAGCGCGCCGAGCGCCCCGGCGCCGACCGTCACGGCCAGCCCGCCGGACAGCGACAACAACAGCAGCAGCCCCAGCACGCCGAGGGCGGAGACCCACATCGCGCCCACCGCGGCCCACTCCGGCAGCGGGGCCGGCGCGCCGGTTTCCGTGGCGCCGATCCACAGGGTCAGCGCCAGCACCGCGCTGGCGGCCAGCAGCAGAGCACCCAGCGCGAGGAACTTGCCCAGCACCAGCCTGGCCCGGTCCACCGGCGAAGCCAGCAGGAAGAGCCACGCCTCGCGGTCCTGGTGCACCGACAGCGCGGCCAGCAGGCCGATGAGCACCGGCAGCAGCGTGCCCCAGCCGGTCAGCGTCAGCGAACCGAAGGTCCGCCAGTCCCCGGTCACCGCGGCCCCGATCAGCATCGGCACCGAGACCACCACCGGACTTGTCAGCATCAGCCACGGCAGGATCCCCCGCCGGCACCGGAAGACCTCCACTCCGGTGACGACTCCCAGGCCGACCTCGGCCCGGCGCACCGTCCTGGTTGTCATGTGACCCCCTTCGAGTGAGCAGCGTTGCTCGCACCCCGTACGTAGCGGCGGGGCGGCGGAAGGTTCACCGCGGGAACCAGGCGGTCGCTGATTTGACCGTCGCCCGCGTGGTGCCGGACGCTCTTCGGCGGGGAGTGCGGGCGCCTGGTCGCGGGGCGCGGAGGCCGGTTCGCGAACTCGAGTGAACCGCGGAGACAGGGATTGCTACGTACCTGGCGATGGACAGTGACGAGACGCTGCTGACAGCCGTGGCAGCCGGAGACGACAGCGCGCTGCGCGTGCTGTACGAGCGGCATGCCACCGGTCTGCTGCGGCTGCTCCGGCGGCTGACCGCGGACGCCAGGCTGGCCGAGGACCTGTTGCAGGAGACCTGGCTCGCGGTGTGGCAGTCCGCCGGCGGGTTCCGCGGCGAGTCCTCGGCGCGGGGCTGGCTGTTCGGGGTGGCGCGGCGGCAGGCGCACAACCGGCTGCGGCGGCGCGAGGCCGAGTCGGTGCCGCTGGAGGACGCGCCGGACCCGCCGGATCCCTCGGGGGACGTGGAGGCCGCGGTGCTGGCCGAGGCCGGGCGCCGGGAGGTCATGGCGGCGATCGACTCGCTGTCGGCCCCGCTGGCCGAGGTGGTGCAGCTGGCGCTGGTGGAGGAGCTGGGCTATCAGGACATCTCGGCGGTGCTCGGGGTGCCGGTCGGCACGGTGAAGAGCCGGATGTCGGCCGCGCGCGGGCAGCTGTCGGAGATCCTGACCAGGAAGGCGGTGCGCAGATGAGCCACCTCAGCGAGGAGCAGCTGCGGGCGGCGGTGCTCTCGGAGTCCGCCCGCGCGCACCTGGAGGACTGCGCGGTGTGCGAGCTGCGGGCCGCCGGGCTGGGCGAGGTGGTCGCCGCCGCGATGGGCCTGGACCGCGACCGGCTGGGACCGGTGCGCGCCCCGGACTTCGACCGGCTGCTGGGGCCGGTGCTGGCCGAACCGCCGGTCGAACCGGCTGCCTCGTGGCGCGACTCCTTGTCCCTGGCCGGCCAGCTGCTGCGGTGGCAGTGGCGGCTGCTGCCGAGAGCGCTGGTGCTGGCTGGGGTGGCCGGTTTCGCGGCGGTGGTCGCGGTGGTCCTCGGGTTGCCCGGCCAGTCTGGCGGTGGCGGGGTGTTCGGCGCGATGGTGAGCCTGCTCCTGCTGCTCGGCGTGGTGTGGGGGTGCGAACCGGAGCGCGGTCGCCGGAGCGAGCTGGCGCTGACGCTGCCGGTCTCGCCCGCGATGGTGTTCCTGGCCCGGCTCACCCTGGTGCTCGGGCTCGGCCTGGCGCTGGCCGTGGCGGGCTCGGCGGTCGTGTGGGCGGCGGGCTCGCCGAGCACCCTGCCCGGTCTGGTGGCGAGCTGGCTTGGTCCGTCGCTGCTGTCCGCGGCGGTGGCGACCGTGCTCGCGGTGTGGCGGGCGCCGTGGCCGGGCCTGACCGGCGGGGTGCTGGTGTGGGCCGCGGGCTGGCTGGTGACCAGGGGTGCCGCACTGCACCCGGAGGCCGGGCTCGCGGCGGCGCTGCGCCTGGTCTGGCCGACCACGCCGGTGACCATGGCGGTGGCGGTCGCGTTGTTCGCGCTCGCGGTGCGGATGGCCGCGCGAGCGGGCCGGGAACCGCGGGTGGCGGGCGCGGTATGAGGTGGCGGTACGAGATCAGGCGCGGCCGGCACCGGGTACGCGCTGCTCGCCTCGCCTGGCGGGGTGCCCGCGCTGCTGCTCGGCGGTGGACTGCCGATCGGCGGTGCGCCGCGGTGAGCCTGGCCCTGCGCGGCGGCTTTCGGTACGAGCTGCGGATGACCGCGCGCAGCAGGCTGCTCTGGGTGGCCCTCGGCGGGGTCACGCTGGTGCTGGCGGTCACCGCGCTGGCCTCGGTCCGCATGTCCTACGGCCTCGCCGGGCCGAGGGTGGTGCTCGGCGAGTGGGCGCTGACGCTGAACCTGCTGACCCCGCTGGTGATCGCGTTCGCCCTGGCCGACCGGCTGGTGCGGGCCAGGGAAGCCGCGGGCCAGGCCGACCTGTTCGCCACCACACCGGCCGGTCCGGGCATCCGGCTGCTGGGCACGCTCGGTGGTGCGCTCAGTGTCGCGCTGGCCCCGGTGACCGCCCTGCTGCTTGTGGTCGGTCTGGTGCTGGCCGTCCGGCACGCCGATCCGGCCGCCGTGGGCTGGGCGGTGCTGGCCTGCCTGACCGTGGTGTACCCGGCGACGGTGCTGCTCACCGCGTTCGCCGCCACGCTGGCGCTGGTGCTGCGCGCGCCGGTCGCCCGGCTGGCCACGGTCGCGGTGTGGCTGTGGGCGATTGCCTGGAACCCGCGGCTGTTTCCCGGGCCGTCGATCACCGGCACGGTGTTGTCACCGGCGGGGGACTACGTGGTTGGCGGCTTGTTCGGCGCGCGCGTGATGTGGGCGGGGCAGGGACAGCCCGCCGGGCTGGCGCCGCCGGTGACCGGGCAGAGCGCGCTGCTCAACCTGGCCCTGCTGCTGGCGATGGCCGGGACGCTGCTCGTGCTGGCCAGGTTCCTGGTGGCGGGCCGACGATGAACCGAGGGGAGCCGGCCATGGTCCGGATCGAGGTCCGGCAGCTGACCAAGGTCTACCGGGGCGGTCACCGGGCGCTGGCGGAGGTCGACCTGACCCTGCCGGGTGGCGTGGTCGGCCTGGTCGGCGCCAACGGCGCCGGCAAGACCACGCTGGTGCGCACGCTGACCGGGCTGCTGGCGCCGACCAGCGGATCGGTGCGCGTCGGCGGCCACGACCTGGACCGGCCCTCGGGCAGGCAGCGGCTGCGGAAGCTGCTGGGCTACTTGCCGCAGGAGTTCGACCCGTACCCGGACCTGACCGGCCGGGAGTTCCTGGACTACCTGGCCCTGCTCAAACGGATCGAGAGCCGCCGGGCCCGCGCGGAGGAGATCGAGCGCCTGCTGGCACAGACCGCGCTGACCGGGATCGCCGATGAGCGGATCGGCCGGTACTCCACCGGGGCCAAACGCAGGCTGGGCATCGCGCAGGCGCTGCTCGGCGAGCCCCGGCTGCTGGTGGTGGACGAGCCCACCGCCAACCTGGACCCGGAGGAGCGCATGCGGTTCCGGACCCTGCTCGGCGGTCTCGGCGGCCGCACCGTGCTGCTGGCCACGCACATCCTCGGCGACGTGGCCCAGACCTGCGCCGAGACGGTGGTGCTGGCCCAGGGCCGGGTGGCCTACCACGGCGCCACCCGGGACCTGACCGAGGCGGCCCGCGGCCGGACCTACACGATCACCGCCGACCAGCCCCCGGACCCGGCGGCCGGCGTGGTGGTCAACGCCTGGGCCGCCGAAGGGGGTATGCGCTACCGGATCGCCGGTGGGTCGCCGCCGGCCGGGGTGCCGGTGGACGAACCGACGCTGGAGGACGGGTATGCGGCGCTGATGCATTCGGTGCGGGGCGGTGACCACCATCGCTAGCGGCTCGCCAACCGGTTCAGGCCGTTTCCGTCCAGGTGACCGGAAGTTCGTGCACGCCGTAGATCCGCATGTTGGTGCGCAGCTTCACCTCGCTGGCCGGGATAGCCAGCTGGATGGTCGGGAAGCGGCGCAGCAGGCCCGCGAAACCGGCGCGCATCTCGATGCGGGCCAGCTGCTGGCCGAGGCACTGGTGGATGCCGTGGCCGAAGGACAGGTGGCCGCGGGCGTTGCGGTGGATGTCCAGGGTGGCGGGGTCCTCGAAGCGGTGGGGGTCGTGGTTGGCGGTGAGCAGGGAGACCACGACGGTGGCGCCCTGGGGGATGGTCTCGCCGCCGAGTTCGAGGTCCTCGGTGGCGTAGCGGTAGAAGATGTCGGCGATGGACAGGTAGCGCAGGAGCTCCTCGACCGCGCCGGGCAGCAGGTCCGGGTTCGCGCGCAGCTCGGCCAGCTGGTCGGGGTGTTCCACGAGCGCGAAAGTGCCCAGTGCCAACATGTTCGCGGTGGTCTCGTGACCGGCGAGCAGCAGCAGGAAGCCGATGCCGGTCAGCTCCTCGATGCTCAGGTCCTCCTGGCGGGCCAGGTCGGAGAGGATGTCCTCGCCCGGCTCGGCGCGTTTGCCGGTGACCAGGGCGGCGAGGTAGCCGGCCAGGGCGCCGTAGGCGGCCATCTTCTCCTCGATGGTCAGGCTCATGTCCAGGAACCTGGTGGAGTTGGCCTGGAAGTCCGCGCGGTCAGCGTAGGGGACGCCGAGCAGTTCGCAGATCACCAGCGAGGGCACCGGCAGCGTGAACTCCTTGACCAGGTCGACCGGCGGGGTCAGCCGGGCCAGCTCGTCCAGCTGCCGTTCGACGATCTCGTTGATGTGCTCTTCCAGCTGCCGCATGCGTTTGACGGTGAAGGCGCCGGTGAGCTTGCGCCGCAGCCGGGTGTGGTCAGGCGGGTCCATGGCGATGAACAGGCCGGGCACCTGCGGCGATGGTTCGGTGACCACGGGCATGCCGGGGACCACGTACGGCTCGTGCACGACGCCGAGGTCCTGCCGGGAGCTGAACCGGGTGTCGGCCATGACCTGGCGGACCTCGTCGTAGCCGGTGACGATCCAGCCCTCGTGCCCGTCGGGGAAGACCAGCGGGCTGACCGGCCGGGTCTCCCGCATCCGCGTGATGTGGCTGGGCGGCACGAAGGGACCAGCGTCGCGGTCGGTGGGCAGGCTGCGTGGGGTGGCGTCGGTGTGCGTCGTCGGGTTCGGCATGGGACCAGCCTCCAACCTTGACGCACCGTCAGGGTCAAGCCCTTGGCCAGGGCCGGCACGTGCCCACGCGTGCCGGCCCCGGCCGCCCTCGGCGGTCAGCGGCTCCTGCGGTCGATGGTGGCGGTGACGATCTGGTCCACCAGCGCGCCGATCATGACCGGGCCCGCGCCGCCGATGGCGGGCACGATGGTGGCCGCGACCTCGGCCACCGACTCGTGGTGCACGCCGCCGACCAGGTGCGCCACCCGGCCCGCGGGGTCCTTCTCGCTGGCGCGCCAGCCGAGGAAGGTGCGGATGAAGTCGATCACCGTCGCGCCCGGCTTGACCCAGTCGGCGGTGACGATCTCCGGTCGCTGCACCGAGACCACGAGCAGGTCGGCGGTGCTGGTGATCTCCGCGGCGCGCGGATGGGTCACCGGGACGGAGGTGCCTGCGGTGTCCGGGGGCAGGGCGGCGAAGGCGGCGACCCTGGCCACCATCTTGGCCACCGGGTTGGTCTCGGTGATGTCCGGGTCGGTGAGCACCACCACCTGGCCGCCGGAGGGGTCGAAGTCCAGCTCGTTGAGCACGTGCGCGACCGCGGTGGGCACCACCGGGATGCGGGTCGGCGGGCGGTCGCTGAGCGGGTTGAGCCGGATCACGTGCTCCAGGTGCAGGCCCTCGGCCTCCTTGACCGGGTCGATGGCGGCCAGCACCGAACGGATGTCCAGCTGTGGCGGCAACGGGATCAGCACCTGCACCACGTCGATCTCGTCGTCCTGGTTGAGCCTGCCGATGAGCTGCTGGATCTGGCCGGGCGTGGTGTCGCGGGCCAGCTCGAACGGCCGGACGTCAAAACCGGCCCCGGTGAACACCTTGTGGTGCAACCGGAAGTCCAGCGGCGTCATCGGGTCCTCGTTGTCGACCATGATCAGCGCGACCACCGGGATCACGCCGGCGTCGCTGGCGTGCTTGGCCGCCTGGGTCACCAGGTCACGGCGCAACGCGTGGCCGGTGACAATACGTGCGGACAACGTCGGTCCTCCTTGCTGGTAAAGGGAAATGCTTGTCACCGGGCGCTCGGGGTGTCCCGCAGCGCGCCGTCGAGGACCTTGCCGAGCACGGCGGCGTGGTCCGGGTTCCTGATCATCGAGTAGTGGTCGCCGGGGGTGGGCAGCACGTGCAGCCTGCCCTCGGTGTGCTTGGCCCACAGGCCCTTGTCCACCGTGCCCATGTCCAAAGTGGACATGATCTCGGCGTTCTCCGGTGCCTCGGCGCGGATCTGGGTGATGTCGGCGGCCAGCCGGTGGTCGGGGTACCAGCGTTTGAGCGCGCGGTGGTTGTCCCGCCAGATCCGGAAGAACTTGGCCAGCTCCGCCCGCACGGCAGGCGACCAGGTGCCGTCGTCGCAGCAGGCCAGGACCTCCTCCACGGTGCTCGCCGAGGTGGCGGGCAGGACGGTGCCGGGGAACAGCTCGGTGAGCAGGGTGCCGAAGGCGGCCAGGAAGTCCCGGTCCTCGGTGTCCCCGCCCAGGTAGGCCTCTGGCGGGTGCGAGTCGAGCATGATCAGCCGGTCCACCCGCTCGCCCGCGCGTTCCAGCTCGGTGGCCATCTCGAAGGCCACGCTGCCGCCGAAGGAGTAGCCGACGATGGTGTACGGCCCCGCCGGCTGCACCTCGCGCACCAGCCCGGTGTAGAGCGCGGCCAGCCCCCGGATGGTGGCGAACTCCGCGGCCCGCTCGACCGGATAACCCAGTGCCCACAGCGTGCGTTCCTCGCCGAGGTGCCTGCTGAGGTCGAGGTAGCTGGTGGTGCTGCCACCGGCCGGCGGCACCAGGAACACGTGGCCCGGCGCGGTTCCGGCGCGCAGCTCGGTCAGCAGGTGCCGGTGCCCGGTGTCGGCGGCCCCGGCGGCCAGTTCGCTCAGGTGCGCCACCACCTCCTCGACGGTGCGCAGGCCGTCGAAGGACTCGAAGGTCAGTGGCAGGCCGGTGTCCTCGCGCAGCAGCGTGACCAGCTCCACGGCGGCCATCGAGTCCAGGCCGATCTCGTAGAGGTCGTCGCCGGGCGTCAGTTCGGGGTTACGCAGGAAGGTCGCGGTGCGCTGGCGGACCTGCTCGGCCAGACCGGCCGCCGCGGTGTGCGCGGGCGCGACGTCGATCCAGTGCCGCTGCCCGCGCAACGGGTGGCCGGGCAATGGAATCCGTCGGGCCACCGAGAAGTCGTCCGGATCGCCGGTGGGGGCGGTGGCCGGATCACCTTGTCCGGCAAGGTGATCGGCCAGCGCCTGGCGCAGCTCCGCGACCGAGCGCACCCGCCAGGCGGCCTGGGCGGCGAAGGGCGCGCGGCCGTTGGCCAGGGTGAAGGCGAGGTCGTCCAGCCGGACCTCGCGGCGCGCCAGGTGCTCGTGCAGGTCGCGGATCTGCTCCTCCAGGGCGGTGCGGTCGCGGGCACTGAGCTGAACGCGGTAGGAGGGTCCCGGCGGCGCGGGCCGGTCGGGTTCGGCGGCCGCGGTGAGCACAACGTGCGCGTTGGTGCCGCCCAGGCCGAAGGAGCTGACCGCGGCCGCCCGCACCGGCTGCTCCGGGCGGACCGATGAGGTGGGAATCCGGTACGCGGCAAGCTGATCGGCGATGTGCGCGTTGGGCGCGGTGTAGCCGACCTGCGCCGGAATCCGTTGCTCCCGCAGCACCAGCACGGTCTTGATCAGCCCGGTGACCCCGGCCGCCACGTCCAGGTGCCCGAGGTTGGCCTTGACGCTGCCCAGGTAGCGGCCAGGCTCCGCGCCCAGGGCCTCGGTCAGCGCGCGGACCTCGATCGGGTCGCCCAGGGCGGTGCCGGTGCCGTGCGCCTCCACATAGCCGATCTGTGCGGCCGGGACGCCGGAGACGGCCAGCGCGTCCCGGATCACCTCGGTCTGACCGGCCGCGCTGGGCGCGGTGAACCCGGCCTTGTCCCTGCCGTCGTTGTTGACCGCGCTGCCCCTGATCACCGCGTCCACCCGGTCCTGGCCGGTGACCGCGTCGGCCAGGCGGCGCAGCACGACCACGCCGCAGCCGCTGCCGCGCACGGTGCCCGCGGCCTCGGCGTCGAAGACCCGGCACTGCCCGTCGGGGGAGAAGATCCCGCCCTCCCGGTGCAGGTAGCCGGTGTGCTGCGGCACCGCCACGCTCACCCCGCCGACCAGCGCCAGGTCGCACTCGAAGGCCAGCAGCGACTCCACCGCCAGGTGCACGGCCACCAGCGAGGAGGAGCAGGCGGTCTGCACCGTCACCGCGGGCCCGGTCAGCCCGAGCCGGTAGGCGGCCCGGGTGCACAGGTAGTCCTTGTCGTTGCCCAGCAGCACCGGATAGCTGATGCCGTCCTCGGGCAGCTCCGCCTGGCCGGCGACCACGTTGAGCAGGTAGGTGCTCAGTCCGGTCGCGCCGAACACCCCGATCCGCCCGGCAAAACCGCCGGGGTCGTGCCCGGCGTCCTCCAGTGCGCGCCAGCAGGTCTCCAGGAAGATCCGGTGCTGCGGGTCGATCAGCCGGGCCTCGTGCGCCGGGATGCCGAAGAACTCCGCGTCGAAGAGGTCGATCCCGGCCAGGTCTGCGCCGAAGGGCCGGTAGGAAGGGTTGCGGCGCAACGACTCCGGCACCCCGGCCGCGGTCAGCTCCGTCTCCTCGAAGCGGCGGATGGCCCGCTGGCCGGCCAGCAGGTTGTCCCACAGCTCGGCCACCGAGTCCGCCGCCGGGAACCGCCCGGCCATGCCGATGACCGCGATCCCGTCCTGTTCGCTGGTGCTCATCCGGCGGTCTCCTCCCTGCTCAGCCCGCCGCGGTGGGCGCGGGCGACCGGCTGCCGGACGGGCCTGGCCCTGCGGTTTCCTGGCCTGCCGGGGCGCAGCGGCGCGTCCGGGGCGTGGCCCAGCCTGGCGGCGAGCAGCCGGGGGGTCGGGTACTGGAAGAGGTCCACGATGTCGAGGTCCGCGCCGTGCTCGGCGGTCAGCCGCCGGTGTGCCCGTACCAGGTGCATGGAGGTGCCGCCGACCTCGAAGAAGCTGTCGTCGGGGCCGACCGTCTCGATGCCGATGACCTCGGCCCAGATGGCCGCCACCGCCCGCCACCCGCCGGGGCCGTCCTCGGCGACCGCCGGTCGCGGGCCTGGGGATCCGGGTTTGGGCAGGGCGGCGGTGTCCACCTTGCCGTTGACGGTCAGCGGCAGCGTTTCCACCCGCACGAACGCCTGCGGCAGCAGGTAGGCGGGCAGCTTGCCGGTCAGCGCGCCGCGCAGCTCGGCGTCGGCGGGGGCCTCGCTTTCGGGCACCAGCCAGGCGGTCAGCAGCGGCTCGCCGCCCTCGGGCAGGTGCACGCCGACGTGGGCCTGCGCGATGCCGGGCACCGTGGCCAGCGCGTGCTCCACCTCGCCGGGCTCGATCCGGTAGCCGCGCAGCTGCACCTGCCGGTCCACCCGGTCCAGGTAGACCAGGTCGCCCTGCTCGGTGACGTAGCCGCGGTCGCCGGAGCGGTAGACCCGCCCGTACCGGGTGTCCGCCGGGAAGCGTTCGGCGGTGAGCTCTGGGTTGCCGAAGTAGCCCTGCGCGACCCCGTCCCCGGCGACCAGGATCTCCCCGGCCACGCCGATCGGGCACGGGTTGAGGTCGCGGTCCACCACGTGCAACCGCAGGTGCGCCAACGGTTTCCCGATCACGCTGCGCTGCTCCTCGGCCACCAGCTCCGGGGTGATCTCGAAGAAGGTGGTGTGCACGGTGGACTCGGTGATCCCGTACATGTTCACCAGCCGGGCCCGTTCGCCGACCAGCCGCAGCCACGGCCGCAGCGACTCGAACCGCAGCGCCTCGCCGCCGAAGACCACCCAGCGCACCGCCAGCCGCGCGGCGGTGGCCTCATCGAGCATGTCGGTGAGCCTGCGGAAGGCCGAGGGCGTCTGGTTCAGCACGGTGACACCGGTGTCGGCCAGCAGGTGCGCGAAGTCCACCGGTGAGCGCAGTGCCCGCTCCGCCGGGATGATGAGTTTTCCGCCGTGCAGCAAGGCGCCGAGCATCTCCCACACCGAGAAGTCGAAGGCGTAGGAGTGGAACAGGCACCACACGTCGTCCTGGCCGAAGTCGTAGTGCCCGGCCGCGGCGGTGAACAGCGCGGTGAGGTTGCCGTGGGAGACCCGCACGCCCTTGGGCACCCCGGTCGAGCCGGAGGTGAAGATCAGGTAGGCCAGGTCCTCGGGCGCGGGCGGCCGCGAGCTGGCGGTTCCGTTGCAGGACAACAGGTCTTCCGGTCGGTGCCGGGAGCTCACCCGCGCCGAGGGCAGCGCGGTCTCCTCGGCGATCAGCGAGATCGCCTCGAACTGGCCGAGGATGTGCGCGACCCGCTCCGGCGGCGCGGCCGGGTCGATCGGCACATAGGCCCGGCCCGCGCGCAACACGCCCAGCAGCACCGCGATCAGCTCGCGCCGGGGCCGCATGGCGACCGCCACGTGTGGCCCGTGGCCGCCGTCGGTCAGCGCCGCGGCCACCCGGGAGACCGCCGCGTCCAGCTCGGCGTAGGTCCACTCGCCCGCCGGGTCGGCCAGCGCGACGCGGTCGGCGTGCTGCCGCGCGGTGGCGGTGAACCACTCGTCGACCGACCCCGGCGACTGCCCGGGTCGGTAGTCGTTGACCAGGCGGTCGATCCGCGCCTCGGCCTGCTCGCCGAGCACCCGCAGCCCGGACAGCGGGGCCAGCGGATCGGCCAGCGCCGCGCCCAGCACCTCGGTGATCATGGCCAGCGGGTCGGCGGCGGCGAAGCGCTCCGCGTACTCGATGCTCACCACGAAGTTCTCGTCGGTCTCGCGCAGGGTGGCCGAGAGCGGATAGCGCACCAGGCTCCTCGGCACGAACAGCGTCTCGGTCGCACAACCGGGCAGTTCGAGCGGGAAAGCCTTGCGGTAGTAGGTGATCGCGTTGTCCGGGTGCCAGGCCCCCCGGCCGCCCAGCACGTCCGCGGCCCGCTCGTTGAAGTCGAAGAACCGGTGCTTGAGCATGGTGCGCAGCCGGGTGTTGATGGTGGCGCACAGCGCGTCGAAGGTCGGCGTCTCGGTCAGGTTCAGCGCCAGCGGCAGCGTGTTGATGAAGTAGCCCAGCGCGAACATCTGCTTCCAGTCCCTGCGGGTGGCCATCGGCACCCCGACCGCCACCTCCGGCCGCCCCGCGAGACTGGCCAGCGTCAGCGCGTAGGCGGCCAGGAAAACGGTGTAGGGCCCGTTCTCCTTGACGAACTCGCTCTCCCGCAGCACCCGGTCCAGGCTGTCCGGCAGGCTCTCCTGGCGGCACACCCCCGGCATCGCCCCACCGCGTTGCCGTTGCACCGCAAGGCCTTCGTGGTCCAGCCGGGGCATGCCGCGCAGCATCTCGGCGAAGGCCTCCACCGCGGCGTCCTGGCGCTTGGGGCTGAGCTGGTCCACCGGCAGGTAGGTGAGGTTGGCCAGGTACTCCTCCACCGGCTCCTCGTTGTACAGCTTGGTGGCCAGGTCGACCAGGTTGAACATGGTGACCGCGTCGCCGACCAGGTGCGAGCAGACCATGGCCAGGTAGGCGTGCTCGCGGCCCTGGTAGAGCGCGAGGTGGTAGAGCGGCCACTCTTCTGGCGGCCGCGGCCGCTCGCCCTCCAGCCGGACCTGCTCGACCACCCAGGCCTGCTCCTCGGCGGTCTCCGGCACGGCCACGATCGGCACCACCGGCTTGCCGGGGTGCCGGTGGGCCTTGTCGCCGTCGGCGTCGAGGTGGAAGACGAGGTTGAGCCCGGTGCTGCCGGTGAGCACGAACTCCAGTGCGTCCCGCAGCCGCGGCAGGTCGACCTGTCCCCGGATGAGCTCCAGGTGCACCATGGTGAACGAGGTGTCCGCCGGGAACATCCGGTGGTAGAGCAGCATGTCGCGTTGTGGTGCGGTGAGCGTGACCTCGTCCACGGCTGTCGTTCTCCTTGCTCGGCTCGGCGGGCTGAGGCAAGAGAATCCGATCCGGGTGGTTCCCGGCTTCACGGTCCGACCGCAGCCGCAACCGCATAATCTGGACGCCACCGACCGCGGGGGGAGCGGAGCACCGTGCACGGAGCTGTCCTGGAGGGGATCGGCCGCTGGCTTGCCGAGCTGCGCGAGGGCCGCGCCCGGCTGGTCCGCTTTGACGGCGGGCCGGGCACCGGGCGCACCACGGCTTTGCGGTCGCTCACCGCCGCCGCCCGCCAGGAACACGGCTGCACCGCGATGCTGGTGCGGTGCGCGCACGCGGAGTCCGGGTTCGCCTGGGGCGCGGTGCGCCAGCTGCTGGACGCGCTGCCGCCGGGGGAGGACCTGGCCGGGTTCGCCGCCCGCGACGGCGGCTGGTTCGACGCGCTGCGCGGCCTGGCCCCCGGCGAGATCCAGCAGCGGCTGCACTGGCTGCTCACCCGGCAGGCGGCCCAACGCCCCCTGGTGATCGCGGTGGACGACGCGCACTGGTGCGACCCGGAGTCCTTGCGGTTCCTCGGTTACCTGGCCCGCAGGCTGGAGCACGCGCCACTGCTGCTCGCCGTCGGGGCCGACCCGGCCGCCACCCCGGAGGCGGAGCGCGCGCTGGCCGAGCTGACCGACGACCCCGACCTGCTCCGGGTGCCGCTGCCCGCGCTGACCGCCGACCAGGTCGCCGCCGAATGCCGGCGGGTGCTCGGGCACGACGGCCCGGCCGGCGCCTGCCTTGCCGCCACCCACGGCATTCCCGCACTGGTCACCGCGTTCCTGACCGCCGATCCGGTGGGCAGCGCGCCGCGTTCGGTGGCGGCCGCCGCGCTGGCCAGGGCGAGCGCGCACCACCCCGAGGCGGCCCGCGCGCTGCGGGTGCTCTCCGTGCTGGAAACGCCGGTCCCCGCGCCGGTGGCGGCCAAGATCCTGGACCGGCCGCCTGCCGGGACCGCCGACGTGCTCGCGCTACTGGCCCGCCTGTCCTGCGCGAGCGTGGACGCGGCCGGGGTGGCGATCGGGCCGCCGCTGCTGCGGCAGGCGGTCCGGCAGGCGCTGGCGCCCTCGGCCCGGCACGAGGCCGAGTCCAGGGTGGTGGCCGTCTTCGCCGCCGAACCCGGCGGGCGGGAACGAGCCGCCCGGCACCTGCTGGCCGTCTACCCCGAGGGCAACTCCAGCCACCTGGAGCTGTTGCACACCAGCGCGGACCAGTTGCTCGCCCAGGGCCGCTACACCGACGCGGCCCAGCTGCTGCGCCGCGCGCTGGCCGAACCGGTGGTCGGCGACCGGCGGGCGGAGCTGCTGGCCGGGCTGGGCACCGCCGAGCTGTACCAGCACACCCCCTCGGCGGCCGGGCACCTGGAGACCGCGATGGCCGAGTCCTCCGCGCCGGAGTCCCGGCTGGGCTGGGCGCTGCAGCTGGCGCACGCGCTGGCGCTGACCGGCAAGGCCGCCCAGGCCCGCGACATCCTCAGCGCCGAACTGGACCGGGTGCCGCTCAACGGTCAGCAGGAACTGCTCGGCCGAGCCGCCGCCGAGCTCACCTTCATCGCGCTGAGCAGCGACGACGTGCTCAGCGCGCGCCGCGAGGAGACCGGCGGCCTCGGGCGGCGCGCGGCCAGGGTGGAGGGCATGTCCGGGGCCTACCAGGTGCTCTCCGCCGCCTTCGAGTGCCGCCCGGCCACCGAGGTGACCGCCCGCATCCACCAGGCCCTGGCCGGTGGACTGGAGCCCGCGGACCAGTCCGCGATGACCTGGCTGGTGGTGGCCGGGGTGCTGCTGTGGGCCGACCAGCTGGACACCGCGGAGCAGCTGTTCGCCAAGGGCGCGGCCGAGGCGGGCCGCTGGCACGCCCCGCTGCCCCGCTACACCGCGGCCTGGCTCGGCGGACTCACCGCCTGGCACGCCGGACGTCCCGACCAGGCGCGCGAGCTGACCGCCACCGCGATCCGGCTGGCGCAGGGCCGGGACTGGGACCTGTGGCGGGCCGGCCCGGCGATCGCCGCCCTGACCATCGCCGAGGAGTGCCCGGAAGCCTTCCCCTCACCGGCTGCCTGCGGCTTGGACGAGCACGGCGACCTGCCCCGGCTGTGGGTGGCCGACCTCGCCCTGGCCGCCCGCGGCCAGTGGAAGGTCGACGCCGGACGCCCCGAGGCCGGGCTGGCCGACCTGCTCGCGGCCGGACAGCGGCTGACCGCGATCGGCTGCCTCAACCCGGCCGCCGCGCCCTGGCGCTCGGCCGCCGCGGTCGCGCTGTCCCGGTTGCACCGCGAGGAGGAAGCCCTCGCACTGGCCGAGGAGGAGGTGCGGCTGGCGCGTTGCTGGGGCGCGGCGCGGGCGCTGGCGGTGGCCCTGCGCCGCAGCGGCGACGTGCGCGGCGGACCGGACGGACTCGCCGAGGTCGAGGAGTCGGTGGCCCTGCTCGGCGAACGGTTCCCCCTGGAACTGGCGCGCGGCCTGCTGGTCAAGGGCAGGCTGCTGCGCTCGGTGCGGGAGCACGAACAGGCCAGGGAAGTGCTCGGCGAGGCGCACCGCAGGGCCGGGCAGCTGGGCGCGGACCGGCTGCTGGCTCGGATCCGCGACGAGCTGATCGCGGTCGGCGGACGGCCCCGGCTGCCCCGGCCGGACCAGGACGGGCCGCTGACCACGGGGGAGCGGCGGGTCGCGCTGCTGGCCGCGCGCGGAGCCACCAACGAGGAGATCGCGGCCCGGCTCTACCTGGCCCGCCGCACCGTGGAGGCACACCTGACCAGCGTCTACCGCAAGCTCGGCATCAGCGGCCGGGCCCAGCTGCCCGCCGGACTCGGCAAGCTCGGCCTGGCCGACGGCGAGGATGCGGCTATCCCTGCGGGGTGACCACGATGCGCACCCGCGGCGTTTCGCGGTGCACTGGCGCGGTGAGTCAGGCAGCGAAGAGCAGTCCCCTGGTCCTCGACCTCGGCGCGATCCAGGACGGCCAAGGGCACCTGGTCGGCGGCAAGGCGGCCAACCTGGCGTCCATGATCAGCGCCGGGCTGCGGGTGCCGGACGGGTTCTGCCTCACCACCGAGGCCTACCGCCGGGCCGCCGATGACGACGGGGTGCGCGCCGCGCTCGACGCGCTGACCGGGACCGGCGCGCCCGCCGCCGAGGTGCGCGCGGCGCTGCTGGCCCGCCCGATGCCCGAGGAGGTGGCCGCCGCGGTGCTGGCCGCCTACCGGCAGCTGGGCGCGGGCCCGGTCGCGGTCCGCTCCTCCGCCACCGCCGAAGACCTGCCCTGGGCCAGCTTCGCCGGTCAGCAGGAAACCTTCCTGCACGTGCTCGGCGAACCCGAGGTCCTCTCCGCGGTCCGGCGCTGCTGGGCCTCGCTGTGGACCGACCGGGCGGTGGACTACCGCGCCGCCCAGGACATCGACCACCACGAGGTCACCCTGGCCGTGGTGGTGCAGCGCATGGTGCCCGCCGCGGTCGCCGGCGTGCTGTTCACCGCCGACCCGGTCACCGGCCGCCGGGACTGCTTCAGCGTGGACGCCAGCCCAGGACTGGGCGAGGCAGTGGTCTCCGGCCTGGTCAACCCCGACCACTACGTGCTCGACGCCGACGGCCAGGTGCTCTCCAGGGTCCCCGGCGACAAGGGCAAGGAGGTCCGGCCGGTCGAGGGCGGCGGCGTCGAGGTGGTCGAGACCTCCGGCGGCGGCGAGTGCCTGGACGAGGGCGCGCTGCGCAGGCTGGCCGCCGCGGGCCGCGAGGTGCAGGCGCACTTCGGCGCGCCGCAGGACGTGGAGTGGGCCCTGGACGCCGAGGGCCTGGTGTGGCTGACCCAGTCCCGGCCGATCACCACCCTGTTCCCGCTGCCGGCCGCCGCGGACCCGGACACCCCGCGCGCCTACCTGTGTTACAGCATGGTCTGGCAGGGCATGCACGGACCGCTGACCCCGATGGGCCGCTCGGCTTTCCGCTTGGCCGCCACCGGCATGGCCCGGCTGGCCGGGCGCACCGTGCCCGATCCGGACCGGGGACCGGCGGTCTGCGCGGAGGCGGGCGGGCGGATCATGCTGGACCTCACCCCGGCGCTGACCTCCGCCGGTGGCCGGGCCGCGCTGCCCGGTCTGCTGACCATGGTCGACGACGGGGTGGCCCGGCTGTTCACCGCGCTCACCGAGGACCCCCGGTTCCCGCTGCGGCAGCCCTCCAAGCGCGGCCTGGTGCGTGCCCTGCTGCGAATCGCCTTGCGCGCCAACGTGCCCGCGCGCGTGGTCGAGGCGCTGGTGTTCCCGGCCTCGGCCCGCCGCCGGGTGCGGCGGACAGGGAAGCGGTACCTGCGCCGGTACGAGGGACCGGCGAACGCGGACGCGCGGGAGCGGCTGGCGGCGGTGGAGCGGATCCTGCTCACCGCGCTGCCCGCGATCTTCCCCCGGATGGTGCCGGTGTCCGCGGTCGGCGGGGCGATGCTGGGCATCGCGGTGAAGCTGCTCGGCGAGCGGATCTCCTCCGCCGAGGTCTTCACCCTGCTGCGCGGCCTGCCGCACAACGTCACCACCGAGATGGACCTGGCGCTGTGGCGGCTGGCCGAGCAGGCAGGCGAGGCGGCGGCGCTGTTCCAGGACCCGGCGCGACTGGCCGAGGACTACCGGCGCGGTGAGCTGCCACCGAAGCTGCAACGCGCGCTGGCCGGGTTCCTGGCCGAGTACGGGCACCGCTGCGTCGCCGAGATCGACCTCGGCGCGGCCCGCTGGTCCGAGGACCCCGCGCACATCCTCGGCGTGGTCGGCAACTACCTGGCCTCCGCCGATCCGGCGCACTCCCCGGAGCGGCACTTCGCCGAGGGCGCGGCCGCCGCCACGGCCATGACCAGGGAGCTGGTGGCCCGCGCCAGGACGGACGGGCGGCTGAGCGGGGCGGTGGTGCGGTTCGCCCTGCGCCGGACCCGCGAGCTGATGGGGTACCGCGAGATCACCAAGTTCTACACCGTCGCCCTGCTGGACCGGGCCCGGCGGCAGCTGCGCGCGGTCGGCGACGAGCTGGCCGAGCGGGGTGTGCTGGCCGCGGCCGAGGACGTCTTCTTCCTGGACCTGGCCGAGACGCGCGCCGCCGTCTCCGGCGCGGCAACGAGCGAGCTGCGGGCGCGGATCGAGCAGCGGCGGGCCGAGCACCAGCGGGAGTCCCGGCGCAGGCAGGTGCCCAAGCTGCTGCTCTCCGACGGCACCGAACCCACCGAGTCGGTGGCCGGCCCCGACGGCGGCCTGCGCGGCACCGGCGCCTCACCCGGCACGGTCAGCGGCCCGGCGCGGGTGGTCTTTGACCCGGTGGGAGCCAAGATCGCGCCCGGCGAGGTGCTGGTCGCGCCCTCCACCGACCCCGGCTGGACCCCGCTGTTCCTGACCGCGGCCGGGGTCGTGCTGGAGACCGGCGGGGTCAACTCGCACGGCGCGGTGGTGGCCCGCGAGTACGGGATTCCCGCCGTGGTCGGGGTTTCCGGCGTCACCGGCAAGATCACCGACGGGCAGCCGGTCACCGTGGACGGGACCGCCGGAGTGGTGAAGGTGGACTGAGCATGCCGGAGACAACGGTGCCGGGCAGCGTGACCTGGGGACTGCTGGCCGCCTTCGCGGTGCACGACCTGGAAGAGCTGCTCACCATGCCCGCCCACAACGAGCAATGGCTGCGCGGCCTGCGCGCCCGGTATCCGGCCGTGCCCGAGCGGATGTGGACCGCGCTGCGCACCGACGGCGTGCACACCGCCACCGCGATCGGCCTGATGGGCCTGCTGGTCGCGGCCGCGGCGGCCCAAGGCGCCCGCACCGGCGGGCGATCCGAGTACTACCAGACCGTGCTGGCCGGGTTCGGCCTGCACGGCATAGTCCACATAGGACAGTCGCTGGTGGAGCGCCGGTACACGCCGGGAGTGGTGACCGCTCCCGGCGTGATCGCCTTCTCCTGGTGGGCCTGGCGGCGGCTCCGCAAGGCCGGACTGGTGGCCGGCAGCGGCGCGGCCTACTGGTTCGCGGCGTTCCCGGTGGTGCTGGCCGGAGTGCACGGCGGCGCGCACGGCCTGCGCGCGCTGGCGCGCCGGCTCACCCGTGGATCAGCTTGTCCCGCAACGACTCCCGGTGGCCCTCGGCGATAGCGGTGGCCGCCGCCCGAGGGGTCTGGCCAGTCTGCCGTGCCGAGCCGAACACCGCGCCGGCCAGCCGCCACATGGTCTTCTCGATCATGGCGAAGGCCTCCGCCCCGGTCGGGCCGATGTCGCCGAACAGCGTCCACCACCACCAGGCGTTGGCCGCCAGGTTGGCCAGGAAGTCCGGCACCACAACGACTCCGCGGGCCAGCAGCGCCGCCTCCGCCGCCGCGGTGACCGAGACGTTGGCCGCCTCCACCAGGTACCGGCCGCGCACCTCCGCCTGGTTGGCCGCGGTGACCGCCTCCGACACCGCCGCGGTCACCAGCACGTCCGCCTGGCAGGACCGCCATTCCTCGCGGTCGAGCAACCGCGCCCCGGCGGGCAGGTTCTCCCTCGGCAGCAGGCCGTCCCGGCTGCGCCCGGCCAGCAGCGCGGCCACGTCCAGCCCGGCCGGGTCGGCCACCGTGCCCGCCCGGTCGGCGATGGCCACCACCCGCAGTCCGGCCCGGTCCAGGTAGCGCGCGGCGGCCCCGCCCATCGAGCCGAAGCCTTGCACCACCGCGGTTTTCCCGGCCGGGGTCTCACCGTGTTCGGCCAGCGTGGCCAGCACCGCCTGCACCACGCCGTAACCGCCGACGCTGTCACCCAGACCGAGCCCGTCGACCTCGACGGCGAACGCCTTGGCCACCCGGTCCAGTCCGGCCTCCGCGCCGTCGGGCACGTGCCGGAGCGCGGCGTGCACGCAGGAACGCAGCCCGGCCGCGGCGACCGCCTCGTCGATGGCCTCCTGGCTGGTGCCCAGGTCCTCGCCGACCGCCCAGTGCGTCGCCAGCAGCGGGCGCACCGCCTCGACGAACCGGCGCAGCACCCCTGGCGCCTCCGGGTGCCGGGGGTCGAAGTCGATGCCGCCCTTGGCCCCGCCGAAGGGCAGGTACCGGCGGCCCGGCTCGTAGACCAGTGCTTCCTTGAGGGTCATCGCCCGCGCCAGCGCGGCCACCTCGGCCATGGTGCAGCCCGGCCGCATGCGCAGGCCGCCGCTGGCCACGCCAAGGCCGAGGGTGTCGATCACCAGGTGGCCGGTGGCCTCGGTCCGGTCGTCGAACCAGGTCAGCCGCAGGTGAGGTCGCTCGGTCATCGGTTTTCCTTCTGTGGGGGCGGATCGGGGGATCGGCGACGCCGGGGTGCCCGGACACCCCGGCGTCGCCGCGGATCAGCTCAGCGGTCGCGTTCGGCGACGAGCTCGGCGATGTGCGAGCTGAGCCGGTAGCCGGAGAGGACCGCGCCCGGCAGGAACGCGGCTCCGGCGATCTCACCGAGGCAGTTGTCGTGGCCGCAGCCACAGCTGAACGGATCGGCCATCTCCCACTCCGTGGCCGGGTAGAAGAAGGTGACCTGCTCGCCCTCGGCGATTGGACTGGTCGCCACCACCACGTTGCGCACCGTGTCCACCACCGCGTTCGGGCGGCAGGAGTGGTTGAGGTAGCGCACCTCCGCCGCGTCGACGTGCCGGTCCCGGGATACCTGGATGGTGTACTTCGTCGGCGCGGTGTGCTCCACCCGGTCGGTGATCGAGGCGACCACCGCCCCCTCGGGAATGGCGGCCAGTGGCACAAAAGCCACGCCGCCCAAGCCATCGGCCGTGGCCACGATCATGGAGGTCATCGGTCAGTTCCCTTCCCAGCGCCGGGCCAGGAGCACCGCGTTGTGCCCGCCGAATCCGAACGAGTTGCTCATCACGACATCAGTGCGGTGCTGCTGTGCGGTGTGCGGCACGAAGTTCAGGCCGGTGTCGTCGGGGTGGTCGCAGTTGAGGGTCGGCGGCACCACGTTGTCCCTGATCGCCATGACCGCGGTGATCAGCTCGATCGCCCCGGCCCCGGAGATCAGGTGCCCGGTCATGGACTTGGTGGAGCTGACCGGGATCTCCGGCGCGCGCTCGCCGAAGACCGCGCGGATGGCCGCGGCCTCGGCCGCGTCGTTGAGCGCGGTGCCGGTGCCGTGCGCGTTGATGTAGTCCACTTCGGACGGTGCCACGCCCGCCCCTGCCATCGCGGTCCGCATCGCCGCCTTGGCGCCGCGGCCCTCCGGGTGCGGCGCGGTGAGGTGGTAGGCGTCGGTGGTGGCCCCGTAACCGGCCAGCTCGGCCAGGATCGGCGCGCCCCGCCGCCGGGCGTGCTCGGCCTCCTCCAGCACCACCACCCCCGCGCCCTCGCCCATCACGAACCCGTCCCGGTCCCGGTCGAACGGACGGCAGGCCCTCTCCGGCTCCTCGTTGCGGCGGGACAACGCCCGCGAGGCCGCGGCCCCGGCGATGTTGAGCCGGGTGACACTGGCCTCCGCGCCACCGGCGATCATCACGTCGGTGACGCCGAGCTGGATCAGCCGCAGCGCCTCGCCGATGCAGGTGGCCCCGGTGGCGCAGGCCGTGCTCATGTTCGCCGCCGGGCCGTGCGCGCCCAGCTTCAGCGCGATCTCCCCCGCGCTGCTCTCCGAACCGCTGGTGGCGAAGAAGAACGGGCTGATGCCACGCGGTCCCCGCTCGTGCAGCTTGATGGTGGTGTCCCAGGTCAACTGGGCCGGACCGGCCGAGGAGCCGACGTAGACGCCGACCTTCGGCGCGAGCTCAGGGCCGATCACCAGCTTCGCCGCCTCGGCCGCCTGCACGGCCGCGGCCACCCCGTACTGGGTGCTGACGTCCAGCCGCCGGTACACCGTCCGTTCCAGGTACTCGCCGGGGTCGAAGCCCTTGACCTCGGCCCCGATCCGCACCGGTAGGTCACCGGCGTCGAAGCGTTCGATCAGGCCGATGCCGCTGCGACCGGCCAGCAGCGAGCTCCAGTGCTCCTCGACGGTCAACCCGACCGGGGTCACCGCCCCGCAACCGGTGATGACCACTCGACGTGGTCCGTCTCTGCCGGGATCAGGCATGTCGGTCCTCCTTCCTCAGTGGGCGCTTGTGGGTCACATCGCGGGCGAGAGGTCGCGCACGGCCGCGCGCTCCTCCCGCGGTCCCGCGTCCCCGGCGATGGCCAGCAGCCGCCGCCAGTCGGTCTTTCCGTTGCCGGTCAACGGGAACTCCGCCAGCACCAGCAGCCGGTTGGGCTGCTCGAACGGCGGCAGCACGGCGCAGACCCGTTCCCGCCAGTAGGTCGCGGGCCGGTCCTGGGCGTCCTCGACGAAGAAGACCAGGCGGTGGCCCAGCTGCGGGTCGGGCACCGGCACCACCTTCACCAGCGCGCCGCACTGGGCCGCGGTGCGCTCGATGATCTCCGGGTAGAGCGTGTGCCCCGAGCGGTGCACGGCCGACTCCCGGCCCAGCACCGAGAGGTTCCCGTGCTCGTCCAGCAGGGCCAGGTCCGCGGTGCGGTACCAGCCCTTGCCGGAGGGCACGATCTCGCCGTCGGGCCCCAGGTAGCCGGTGAACCGGTCCGGAGTGGACACCCAGAGGTCGCCGACGGTGTTCGGCCCGGCCGCCTCCCCGTCCTCGGTGGCCACCCGCACCCGCACCCCCGGCAGGACCTGGCCGCAGGCAACGGGGTTCGCCGGGGTGGCGAAGGAGACGTTGCCGATCTCGGTGCTGCCGTAGCCGTCCAGCAGCGGCCTGCCGAAGCGGGCCCGGAACCGCTCGGTCACCTGCACCGGCAGCGGCGCGCCTCCGGTGCAGTACATCCGCACCCGGCCCAGGTCGCTGGCCAGCTCCGGGCTGCGCTCCACCAGGTTGAGCAGCAGGTGGAACACACTCGGCGTGGCGTCCACCACGGTCGCGCCGACCCGCCCGGCCATCCGCACCGAACGGTCCAGCCTGCGGTAGGGCGCCACCGCCAGCGAACAGCCGGCCACCACCGAGATCAGCACCAGGGACAGCCCGTACTGGTGGGAGAACGGCAGCAGCGGCAGCAGCACGTCATCAGGGCCGTAGCCCATCCGGTCGATGGTGCGCCGCAGGTTGCGCAGCATGGCCCGGCCGGACTTCACGATGCCCTTGGGCTCGCCGGTGGACCCGGAGGACCAGGTGATCAGCGCGTCCGGCAGCCCGGCCCAGGCGCTGAGCTCGAAGGCGGTCGCCGTCGGCGGGCGGGCGGCCGCGGCGGCCAGCAGCTCGAACCCGGAGACCATGGGCAGCCACGGGATGTTCTCAGTGTCCTCGTCGTCGACCACCGCCAGCCGCACCTTGGCCAGCCCGGCCGCCCGCGCGGTCTCCGCCGCCCGCTGGCCGGGATCGATGAGCACCGTCGAGGCGCCCGCGTGGATCAGCGCGAGCAGCACGGTGATGAACGCGGCCGAGTTCTCCGCCTTCAGCAGCACCCTGGTCCCCGGGGTGACCCCGTGGGACTCGGTGAGCACTTGGGCTATCCGGACCACCCGGTCCCGTAATTCCTCGGAACTCTGCACCGAATCGGCGCACAGCAAACTCTTGAGCATTTCTCCGGAGTTTCCTTTCGATTTCCGCCCACCGGCGGGCGGTCAGCCGTGGGCGAGGATGTAGCCCACGGTGTCCTCGACGGTCTTGAGGCCAAGCGCGTCGTCGTCCGGAATGCGGACCTCGAACTGCTCCTCGACCATCAGCAGCACTTCCACCAAGGTGAGTGAGTCGATGTCCAGTTCATCGCCGAAGGACTTCTCCGGCCGGACATCCTCCACCGGGACACCCGCGACTTCGTGCAGGATCTTCGTCAATCCGGCCAGGACCTCGTCGTATTTTGGACGCACAGCAGCCTTCCCTCCAGTTGTGTGTTTGTGTGTTTCGTAAGGAGAAGTGTTGTCAGGCAGTGGCCGACAACCGGTCGAACCCGCGCAGCGCGGGCAGCCAGGACGCGCCGAGCACCAGCAGGAACAGCACCGCGGCCAGCACCGCGAACGCGCCCCTTGGCCCCAGCTGCTGCACCAGCGGGCCGCCGAGCAGGTGGCCGACCGGGCCGCCGACGTACCCGGCGGAGGTCATGATCCCCATGACCCGGCCGCGCAGCTCCGGCGCCGAGCGCAGCTGCGTGGCCAGGTTGGTCAGCGGCGAGATCGGCCCGCTGGCCAGGCCCACCACCCCGGCCAGCGCCAGCAGCACCGGATAGGGCGGCAGGAAGGACATCGCGACCAGACCGGCCGCGCTGGTGACCATCGCGGTGACGAAGGTGGCCCGCCCGCGCAGCCGGTGGCCGAGGACGGCGTAACCCACCGCGCCGCCGATGCCGCCCACGGCCAGGGTCATGCTGAGCAGGCCCAACCGTTCCGGCGCGTGCTGAGCGTGGAAGTAGGCGGGCAGCACGATGCTCGCGATCGGCAGGTACGCCAGGTACAGCGTCGCCCCCATCAGCGCGGTCAGCCGCAGCAACGGGTCCCGCCACACCGCGGCGAAGCCCTGCCGCGACCCGTGCCAGGCGAACCGCAGCGCCGACCCCGCCACCGGGGCCCGCCCCTGCTCGGGCAGCCTGACCAGCAGCGTGCCGACCGCGGCCAGCGCGGGCGCGACCGCGGCCACCGCCAGCGCCGTGGCCGCGCCACCGAGCCCGATCAGCAGCCCGCCCAGCGCGGGCCCGGCGACCAGCGCGACCCCCTTGAGCGACTCGTGGATCCCGTTGACCGCCTCCAGCCGCAGCCCGGCCCGCCCGGCCGCGGCCGGCAGCAGCACCTTGCGCCCGGTCATCCCGGCCAGGTCGAACAGCGAACCGGTGCAGGCCAGCGCGGCCACCGCCCACAGCGAGAACCCGCCTGCCAGGTCGAGCACCGCGATCGCGGCCACCGACCCCGCGGAGAGCAGGTCCGCGCCCGCCGCGGTGCGCCTGCCGCCGACCAGGTCGACCACCGTGCCCGCGAACAGCGCGCCGAGCAGCATCGGCAGCGTGCTCGCCGCGGCGATGATCCCGGCCGCCACCGGACTGCCGGTGCGCTCCAGCGCCAGCCAGGACAGCGCCAGCGTGAGCACCGCGTTCGCCCAGGTCGACAGCGCCGCGGCCACCTCGACCAGCGCCAGCGGAGCCATCGACGTGCTCGGTCCGGCCGCGCTCTTGGTCATCGCCGCCTACCCCGTGCCCGGGTAGAGGCTGGTCTGCTCCGCCGTGCAGGCCACCGAGCCGTCGTCCAGCTCCACCGACACCGTGGCGGCCACCTCCAGATAGCCGTGCGGGCGCTGCCGGACCGCGCCGATGCCGACCTTCGCCCTGATCCACTCCCCGGCCGCGACCGGCTTGCGGAAGCGCACCTTGTCCACCCGGTAGTTCAGGCTCAGCGAGACGCCCGCGACCTCGAACACCTCGCCGATGAAGGCCGGCAGCAGGGACAGGATCAGGAAGCCGTGCGCGATCGGCCTGCCGTAGGGCCCCTGCGCGCACTGCTCGGGGTCCAGGTGGATCCACTGGTGGTCGTCGGTGGCCTCGGCGAACCGGGTGATCCGGTCCTGGGTGATCTGCCGCCAGCCGCTGTAGCCGAGGCTGGTCCCGGCCAGGTCGCTCAGCTCGTCCGGTTTCAGCTGCATCGCGGTCATCGGGCGGCTCCCCGGCTCAACCGGCTGGTCAGCCGGTCGCCCATGGCGTGCGCGCCGCCGTCGACGTGGATGATCTCCCCGGTGGTGGCCGGGAACAGGTCGGAGAACAGCGCCACACAGGCCTTGGCCACCGGGGTGGCGTCCGCGCAGTCCCAGCCCAGCGGCGCGCGCTGCGGCCAGTCCCCGTCCAGGCCCTCGCCGCTGCCCGGCTCGCCCGCGATGTTGCGCGCGGCCACCGTGCGCAACGGCCCGGCCGCGACCAGGTTGACCCGGATTCCGCGCGGCCCCAGGTAGCCGGCCAGGTAGCGGGCACAGGACTCCAGCCCGGCCTTGGCCACTCCCATCCAGTCATAGCCCGACCAGGCCTGACCAGCGTCGAAGTCCAGCCCGACCACCGAGGCGCCCTCGGTCAGCAGTGGCAGCGTGGCCGTGGTCAGCGCCTGCAGCGAGTAGGTGGAGACACCGAAGGCGGTCGCGGCCTCCTGCCTGGTGGTGTGCAGGAAGTTGCCGCCCAGCGCGCCCGCCGGGGCGAAGGCGATCGAGTGCAGCACGCCGTCCAGCCCGGTCAGGTGCGGCAGCAGCCGGTCGGTCAGGCTGGCCAGCTGCTCGTCGTTGGTGACGTCGAGCTCCAGCACGGGCGCGGGCTCCGGCAGCCGGGCCGCGATCCGGCGCACCAGGGACAGCCGCCCGTAGCCGGTCAGCACCACCTGCGCGCCTTCCCGCTGCGCCGCCTCGGCCACCCGGAACGCGATCGAGGACTCCGTGATCACGCCGGTGACCAGCAGTCTTTTGCCGGTGAGCAGTCCCATCTACAGCCCCATCCCCAGGCCGCCGTCCACCGGCAGCACCGCGCCGGTGATGTAGCCGGCCTCCCGGCTGGTCAGGAAGCGGATCGCCGCGGCCACCTCCTCGGGCCTGCCGAAGCGGCCCAGCGGCACCTCCAGCTCGCCCTTCTTGCGGATGGGTTCGGGCAGGTCAGCGGTCATGTCGGTGTCGATCCAGCCGGGCGCGACCACGTTGACCGTGATGTCCCGCGCCTTGGTCTCCAGGGCCAGCGACCTGGCCAGGCCGATCAGTCCGGCCTTGGCCGCGGCGTAGTTCGTCTGGCCGCGCGAACCGGTGAGCGCGGAGACCGAGGAGACCAGCACGATCCGCCCGTGCCCGCGCAGCATGCCGCGCAGCGCCCGCCGGACCAGGCGCACCGCGCCCAGCAGGTTGGTCTCCAGCACCGCGCGGAAGTCCTCGTCGGACTGGCTCATCAGCAGCCCGTCGCGGACGATGCCCGCGTTGGCCACCAGCACCTCCACCCGGCCCAGGTCCCGCTCTACCTGCGTGAACGCCTCGGTGACGCTGTCGATGTCGTCGACGTCGCAGCGCACCGAGTGCAGCCCGTCGCCGAAGTCACCGGCTTTCCTGGCCGCGATGACAACCCGGTCGCCCGCATCGGCCAGCGCCCGCGCGGTCGCCAGTCCGATACCCCTGTTACCTCCGCTGACGAGCGCTACCCGGCCCGTCATCGGACGCCGCCTCGGCAGCGCGAATCCGCCCATTCCAAATGAAGCCCCCATGATCGGTGTCAACGCGGAACGGAACGCGGTGAATAACACCGCTATCGCCCCCGCGTCGCGCTAAGTCTGCCTCTCCCCAGAGTCGCCAGATCGAATCTAGCGTGGTCGGCAGCTTAGGGAGGGGCATTGCCAGCGTCAATGACCTGAAGAACGCGATCGGAGTTCCCGGGACATCTTGGCCACTCCGTTACCAGCCTGCACCTGGGGCCGATCGTTGTGGCCCAACGGTTCCCGAACATCAAAAACAGTTCCGGCGCTGACCACAAGAGGCTGCGCACAAGATAGCTGGGCACATTTTCTGCTAAGAGTGGATTTATCCCGTCAATCAGCGCACCGGCGATTACGCCGAAAGGGCGTAGCCCGCGCTGCCCTGTCACCTGGGTGTCGTAACGGGGCCATCGGCATGACCGCGCGCACAAATCACTCGACTGGCCTGGTCCGCGAGCACAGGATGGGCTGGTGACCGCGATCGTCCTGGTGCTGCTGGCCGCGGTGATGCACGCGCTGTGGAACTTCGCCGCCAAGCGCGCCGGAGCGGGCGGAGCGCCGTTCGTGTGGCTCTACCAGGTCGCCTCGGTGGTGATCTGCGGACCGGCCGCGGTGCTCGCCTTCCTCTTCGGCGACACCCCGGCCCAGTGGAGCTGGCTGCTCGCGGTCGCGGTCAGCGCCGTGCTGCACGCCGCCTACGCGCTGGTGCTCCAGCACGGCTACGCCGTCGGCGACATGTCGGTGGTCTACCCGGTGGCGCGCGGCAGCGGCCCGCTGCTGACCGTGCTGGCCGCGGTGCTGGTGCTCGGCGAACGCCCCGGCTGGACCGGACTGCTCGGCGCCGGCGCGATCGTGGCCGGGGTGTTCGTGATCGGCCTCGGCCCCACCGGCCGGCGCGGCGCGCTGAACACCAGCCTGCTCTACGGTGGACTGACCGGCCTCGCGATCGCCGGGTACACCCTGTGGGACGCCTACTCGGTGACCACCCTCGCCGTCCCGCCGCTGGTCTACTTCTGCCTCGGTTCCCTTGCCCAGAGCCTGTTGCTGACCCCGGTGGCGCTGCGACAGCCCGAACGCACCCGCGCGGTGTGGCGGGCGCACCGCACCGAGGTCCTGGTGATCGCGGTGCTCTCCCCGCTGGCCTACGTGCTGGTGCTGTACGCGATGCGGCTGGCCCCGCTCAGTGTGGTCGCGCCGATGCGGGAACTGTCCATTGTGCTCGGTGCGTTACTGGCTTGGCGCTGGTTCGGCGAGGCGAACCCGGTGCGCAGACTCATCGGCGCGGCCCTGGTGCTGGCCGGAATCGCCGCGGTGGCAACGGCTTGACCCGAACCCCGCACAGCGGGAAGACGACCCGCGCACCGCGCCAGGTGAGCACCGGGAAGGCACCCGTCCAGCCCGCCCCGGCAAACAGGACGGCCACGCCCCAACCGGTGAGCGGCACCAGACCCGAGCCCAGCGCCAGCAAGATCGCCGCCCCGGACAGGGCATTGCCCACGATGGCGATCCCCACCGGCACCGGCGGGATCTGCGGCCGAGCGGCGATCACGAGCAGGGCGACGGCACCGCCCAGCAGGACGATCCCGACCGGCGCGAACCAGCCGGACGGCAGGCCGAGCGGGCCGCTGAGCCACGGTCCGCCTGCCAGCATGACGAGCCCGGCAACGCCGGTGCCCCAGCCGTCGATCCGCAGACTGCCGCGCAAGGTGTGCACAGGTCTCTCCGGTGGCAGCGGCTCAATTACCTCAGAGGTCATGGCCCCGCAGGCTAGGGCCGCACCGTGCGGAGTCTGGTTCACCGTGCCCACCGGTCCGTCCACATCGTGCGGCACCGCACTGGTGAGCCCGACCCCGTCTGTCCACAAGAGACAGTGGTGTCCAATCCCAGCCACGGCCCGCGGAACGGATACGCGGTGAGCGCGGCGGTGTCCCGCTCCCGCGCCAGCCAGGCCCACAGCCGCACCCGCTGGAACGGCACCCGACTGCCTGAGTTCGGAGCAGGGCATCCCGTCTGATCGACATCGCTGCGTGGTGAGCGTGCCCTCGCAACCAACAGCACTGAGTGGTTGCGGAGGCCGCTGCTGGCGCGACCGGAACTGGTCACCGCACTAGGCGAGCCGGGTGACGTTGACCGAAGCCGCCTGGGTAGGCGGCCGCTCCCGCTATAGGTCGCAGGAAGTTACTATTTCGCGGTACTGGGGCTCAACGGACGATGCCGGGTTGACGAACCTGATCACGGCGGTTCTCGTCAAGCGGCATCGCACGACTGCGCAAGGCAGCTCACCGATGTGCACCCAGCACAGCAGCAGTGCGGCCATTCTGAACTGGGGGACCGATGAACCAGCCATCACCTGCCGGAGAACCACCACAGGAACCGGAGACGAGCGGGCTTCCCGCCACTCAGGAACAGCCACCCACAGCGGAAGAACCCACCACACCAGGCACCAGCCCTCAGACACCACCACCCTTACCCGCCGCGCAGCCGGCCCCCACCCGGCCACGCAGGCGCCTCTGGTGGATCGCCGGCGCTGCCGTGCTCGTCCTGGTGGCGGCAACGGGTGTCACCTGGTGGATGTGGCCCTCGGGGTTGAGCGCGGTGCCGGGCACGGTGCAGGCCAGCGTCCTGCCGGCCGAAGACGTCAGCAAGGCGCTCGGGCAGACCCTGCGGTCCCAGCACGGCATCAGCGAACCACCACCGGCGCTGACCGCCGACCCGCTGGAGTGCGCGGTGGCGGTCGGCCCGGCCACCCAGGCCGTCTACGCCGGCGGCTGGACGAGTTTCGGGTCGGTGACCTACCAGGACTCCGACTCCCAGGCCGACCACACCGTCACCCAGGTGATCGGCTTGTACCCCACCAGTGACCACGCCCGGCAGGTCTTCGCCACCTTGACCAACGGCATCGCCAACTGCCCCACCGCGGTGCGGGCAGGCGGGGCGGCAAGTCACCGCGCCTCCCAGTGGAACTACGAACTCCACGCCGCCACCGCGGAGGCGGTGAGCTGGGTCGCGACCCAGGACGCCGGTGACGGCTGGGCCTGCCACCGGCAGGCACGGCTGAAAGAACGCGCCGTGCTCCAGGTCGCGGTCTGCCAGGCCGGTGACAGCCGTCAGGCCGCGGCCGCGATCGCCGACCAGCTCGTCAGCAGAGTGGGTGGATGAGGATGAAGCGCCGCAGTCCCCGCACCGTGCTGTTCTTCAGGCGCGCCTTGGCCGTCCTCTCCGTCGCCGTGCTGGTTTTCCTGCCTGGCGTGGCAGTGGCGGCCGCCGACACCGCCGTGGTGGCACCCCCTCGCCCCGGCGGGATGGACCTCGCCGGCCAGCTCGACCCCAAGTTCCTCGCTGAGCTCAAGGCGATCGAGACACGGGTGCTCCAGGAGCAGCAGCAAGCCCAGCAGCTGACCCAGCAGAAGCAAGCCGAAGAAGTCAAGATCCAGGCCCACAACCAGAAATCCGCCGCGGTCCGGCAGAAGGCGGCTGGCTGGAACGGCAAGGCCGCCGCGCTGAACCAGGAGGTCGCGGCCCTGCAGGTGCGGATCAACGCGCACAACGCCAAGCCGAACACCTTCCGGCTGCCCCAGCAGCAAGCCGCGTACGCGGCCTACAACGCCGAAGCCGCCCAGCTCCGGGCCGCGCAGAGCCAGATGCAGGCGCGGCAGAGCGCGCTCAACGCCGAGAAGGCCGCCACCACCGCCGAGCAGAACCAGGTCAACGGTGAGGGTCAGCAGCTCGAGCAACAGAAACAACAGCTCAACCAGCGGATCACGGCGCACAACAACGGGACCGCCGCCCTGCAGTCCCAGATGCGGAACCTGCTGGAGCAGATGGCCGCCGCGCTCCAGCAGGCCGCGACCGCACCACAGGACAACGGCCCAGCAGCCGATCTGGCGGCCGGCGGTGACCAGGGAAGGCCCGCGAAGGTGTCCGCGGACATCGGGCAGGCCGGCAACGACGGCGGTGACCCCAGCTCTCCGAAGGCCATCCGCGACGCCCTGACCAAGTACGGCCAAGCCCAGGGCGTCACCGTCCACCCGCAACCGGTGCGGGTGCTGCTCACCCCCGGCACGGTGAAGCGACTCACGCCGGGCAAGGCGGCGGGGCTGTCCCCCTACCGGTCCTACGACGGCCTGATCTTGAACCCGGACAACCGCACGTTCACCGCGCTGCAGGTCGTGGCTCCCGGAACCGCGCCGGATCCCGTCTCCCAGGCGATCAACGACGGTGGGCAGGCCACTGCCTTCGTCGACGGGAGAATGCTCAACATCATCCGGATCCAGAGCGTGCCCGGTGGCCGTCCGAGCGGGGAACGACCCAAGAAACCGGTCGATTGCGGCCCGCAGGGCTGGGACAGGATCCAGGCCACCGATGCCGGCAACGGACACCGCGCCCAGGGGATCACGGCGTGCCTGAACCGCGGGTACCTGGCCAGCCACACCGGCACCCCGGCCAGTGCGCAGCCGCCCGGCTACCAGTGGGCGCAGAGCTTCGCCACCAGCAAGGGCCTGAGCCAGACTCGCAACATCAACGCCTGCCACCTGCTCGGTAAGCAGCTCGGCGGTTCTGGCAGCGACCTGCGCAACCTCTCGCCCTGCGCACGCAGCGCCAACGCCAGTCAGCGAGATTCACAGCAGTACCGGTTCAACCACATGGCCCTCTGGGAGAACCAGGTGAAGGCTGTGATCGACTCCGGCGACGCGCAGGTGTTGTACAGCGTGACGCCCCGCTACTCGGGCAACAGAACTGTCCCCACGAGTTACCACGTGACGGTGCAGGGCACCTATCCCGACGGGAGCCCGGCGATCGGCCTCAACGCCATCGTGCCGAACATGCTCTCCAACGGGTACAACCTGGGCACCCAGACCGACGCAGGCGCACCGGTCCCCACCGCCGGCATGCCGTGACCGGGGGAAGGAGCACCGAATGAGCTCGGCAGCCGATGTGGACGTGCTGATGACGTTGATGCCGCCGCCGCCCGCCGGCGGGCCACCCGTCGACTGGGCGGAGATCGCCCGGTCCTGGCAACGGCCGTTCCCGCCCGACTACCAGCGCTTCATCCAGGTGTACGGCGCCGGGACGGTCGAGGACTTCCTGGAGGTCGTCCCCCCACAGCCGAAGGCACCTCTGCACGAGGCGGGCTGGGACGGCATGGTCCACGAGACGGGCAACGCGGAGGACACCTGGGACATGGCGGTCAAGTCCCCCGAGCTGGAAGGGACATCCCCGTCGCTGATCACCTGGGCAGCCTCCAGCGGTGCGGACATGTTCTGCTGGGACGCCACCGCGACGGACCCGGCGGAGTGGCCGGTGCTGGTGTTCGACCGCGGCGAAGGCAAGTTCAGCCGCTACGACTGCGGCATGGCCGAGTTCCTCACCCGCATACTGCGGGCCGATTTCCCCACCAGTCCCCTGGACGGGAACATCGTCCTGTGGGGCAGGGGAGAAGCGACCTGGAAGAAGCTGTGACAGCCAGCCACTTGCACTATGGCGGCCGCTGACGCGGAGACCAGCGGCAGCTAGCCGGCAGTGCGGGGATCGGTTGCGAAAGGTCGGCGGGGAAGGTGCCCGCTGTGCTCGGCCGGACAGGCGCCTCACTGCTCGCGGCGGGCCCGCGAGCGGTGAGTGGTACTGCCGATGCGCCGCCGGTTCCCCGGGGCGATCGCTCCAGCAGCGGCAGATCGGTGATCGAGTCGGAGTACGCGTGACAGGCGCTC